>DASQXF010000151.1:0-2691 GCA_035639895.1 Xanthobacteraceae bacterium | reverse complement strand
GCGTCATCAAGCCGAATCCGACATTGGCCTCGACGCTCATCCAGGGAAAGAGGCCGCTCTCCTGGAACACCATCGCGTTTTCGACCGCCCAGCCCGGCGCTTCGACCTTGATCGTGCCGCTCGTCTGAGCGCCAAGTCCGGCGAGGATGCGCAGCAGCGTCGATTTCCCGCAGCCCGACGGGCCGACGATGCAGACGAATTCGCCGGGCGTGATGCGCAGGTTGATATCCTCGAGCGCAACGACGCGCGCGGGCCCGCTCAGATACTCCTTGCGCAGGCCCACGATGTCGACCGCCGCGCCGCGCCGCTCGCCGGACATCGTCATATCCTGCGGGCGCACTATTGCCGCTCGTGGGGAGAGGGAGCGCACCGAATTCGCCGCGCGCTCATCCACGACGCCCCGCCGCTCACGGCCATTCGTTTTCTCCCCGCGGCGCGTTACGTCAGCGGCAGCCGGCGAGCGTGCTCTCCTTGTTCTCGAGCACGAACGGGGGAAGCTTGCTCAATGCATATTCGACGTAGCTCCTGTCCACGATCCGGTCGGCCGGAAACTCGGCGTTGCTCATCTTGCTCTTATGGAACCAGGTCTGCATGTCGAGCATGCTCGCGACGTTGATCGTGCCGTTGGGGCTGCGCGCGGGCCATGGATATTTGTGCAGCAATTCCGGCCGCGTTTCGGTGCCGGTGCGGATCGCAAGCTCGATAAACTCCGGACGGACGGCGCCGCCGTGGTAGGCCTGGCAGTAATCGCGGATGGCGCGCAGATAGGCGACGTAGTAGTTGCGCACGAGCTGCTGGTTGGCCTTGGCGAAATCGGTATTGATCATGCTCACCGCGATGGTGAGCGGGTGCGGTTTGACGGTGTCGTCGGGGTCCTTGAAGTTCACGGCATGCCCGCCGTCGAGCAATTGCGCGGTAAATGGCGGAATCGTGATCGCGGCGTCGATCGCCTTGTTGTTGAAGGCGACGGCATATTGCGTGAACGGAATGACCTTGATGTCGACGTCGTTGATGGTCAGGCCGTCGCTCTCCAACAGCTTGCCGACCTCATAGGTGGACACCGCGCCCTGGCCGTTGGTGGCGATGGTCTTGCCCTTGAGCTGGCGCAACTGCGTGATCTGGCCCTTGAGGTCGGGGCGCAGCATCAGGTTGTGCCCGAGCGGGCTCGAGACGCGATCGAGCACCATGGTGACCGGCAGGTTCTTTTCCAGCGCGTTGAAGTAGCCGGCGGAAATTCCCCCCTCCACGAGCTGCAACTGGTTCTGCGCCAACAGCGCGATCGAGTTGGCGGCGGTGTCGAGGGTCTCGGTCACGAGCTTGATGCCGTGCTCCTTGAAGTAGCCCTTCTCGATGCCCCACAGGATGGTGGCGGTGGAGATCGAGCGCACGGCGCCGACTTTGACGGTGACCTCCTGGGCGTGAAGCGCGTTCGCGCCGGCGATGATGGCGAGAGCCGCAAGCAGGGCGCGCCGAATGGTCATGCGATTTCCTCCCTTGCGCGCAGCACGCGCTACTTTGTGGCGCTTCTTGGGGCAGAGTATAGAGCAAAGGGCTGCCCCAAGCATCAGACTGCGGTCGGTCAGCAAAACTCCCGCGCAGCGCAGCGAGTTCTTTCCCTCTCCCCGCTTCGCGGGGCGAGGGTGACGGCCTCGGCCAATTGGCAACGACACGCACGCTTGGCTAGGCTCGATCGGGGCAACAGATGATCAGGGAACAGATGGACGGCGGGCGTGAAAGCGCGATGACAACCGACGGTTCGGCGCCGCTCCGGCGCGGTCCCTTCATCGGACGCGCCATGCCGCGGTTCGAGGACCTGCGCTTCGTGCGCGGGAGCGGCAATTACACCGACGACATCTCGATGCCGGAGCAGGCCTATGCCGCATTCGTGCGCGCGCCGCATGCCCATGCGCGCATCGTCTCGATCGACACGTCGGCAGCGCGCCGGCAGCGAGGTGTGCTGGCGGTCCTCGTCGGCGAGGATTACGTCGGCGACGGCCACATCGGCATGGCGCATCTTCCCAATCCCGCCGACGCCAACGACGTCACGATCTCGACCTTCGCGTCTACGCCCGAGCGCAAGATCCTCGATCGGCGGCAGCTGCCGCTCGCCGTCGGCGACGTGCGCTTCGTGGGCGAGGCGGTCGCGGTGGTCGTGGCGGAAAGCGTTGTGGCGGCGCGTGACGCTGCCGAAGTGGTCGCGGTCGAATACGACGTGCTGCCGGCGGTGACCGACGTGATGGAGGCGCTCGCGGACGCGGCGCCGACCATTTGGCCGGAGGCGCCCGGCAATGTCGCCCTCGATTGTGCCTTCGGCGATGCCGCCGCCGTGGAGGCTGCGATCAAGGATGCGCATCTCGTTGTCGACGCGACGATCCGCAACCAGCGCACCATCAGCGCGTTCATGGAGCCGCGCGCGGCCATCGGCAATTATGAGGCGGCGACCGAGCGATATACGTTGATCTCCGGATGTCAGGGCGCGCATCGGCTGCGGCATGCGCTCGCGGGTTGCCTCAAGGTGCCGCAGGACCGCGTACACGTGATCTGTCCGGACGTCGGCGGCGCGTTCGGCTCGCGCTTCAACATCTATCCGGAGCAGGCCGCGGTGGTGTGGGCGGCACGCCGCGTGGGACGCCCGGTGAAATGGACGGGCGACCGCAGTGAAGCGTTCCTCACCGACTATACTGCGCGGGA
>DASQXF010000150.1:0-2835 GCA_035639895.1 Xanthobacteraceae bacterium | reverse complement strand
GGGAATTG
This sequence comes from Xanthobacteraceae bacterium, assembly GCA_035639895.1. Classification (GTDB taxonomy): domain Bacteria; phylum Pseudomonadota; class Alphaproteobacteria; order Rhizobiales; family Xanthobacteraceae; genus VAZQ01. The sequence continues at coordinate 2,827 of DASQXF010000150.1, read as the reverse complement.
AGGGTTCCGAGCGCGCGGCCGTGCCGCAGGTTTGCTCACCTGCGCCGATTGCCCGCTCCGCGCGCGGCCGTGCCGCAACGGGCTCGCGGAACATCGGCCCGACGGTCAAGCGCCTCGTGGACATTTATTTCCGCGGTGAGTATCGGGGAAACCAGCAACGGGCCGTCGCCTCGAATCAGGTCGGGGTGTAATGCGGCCTCTCTTTCGACTGAAAGGCGATTCGCTAACAATCATGGCTCCGCTCGATTTGGCTCTACGCAAGCAACCCGGGGAGCCGGCACCCTCCTACCGCGCCGCGCCGCACAATATCGAGGCGGAGCAGGCCCTGTTGGGCGCGATCCTGGTCAATAACGAAGCGCTTTACCGCGTCAGCGACTTCCTCGAACCGCAGCATTTCTTCGAGCCGATCCATCGGCAGATCTACGAAATCGCGCGCAGTCTCATTCGCACCGGGAAGCTGGCATCCCCCGTAACGTTGAAGACGTTCTTGCCCGCCGAAATCGACATTGCTGGAATAACGCTGGCTCAGTATCTGGCCCGTCTTGCCGCCGAAGCGACGACCATCATCAACGCGGTGGATTACGGGCGCACGGTCTACGATCTGGCGATCCGGCGCGAGCTGATCAACATCGGCGAGGACATGGTCAACGTCGCCTTCGACGCGCCCGTCGACTTCGCGCCGGGCGACCAGATCGAGGATGCTGAGCGACGCCTGTACGAACTCGCCGAGATCGGGCGTTATGGCGGCGGATTTCAGAAATTCGAGACTGCGTTGACCACCGCCGTCGACATGGCGGCGCGCGCCTATCAACGCGAGGGAAAGCTGTCCGGCCTGGCCACCGGACTCAAAGATCTCGACAGCAAGATGGGCGGCTTGCAGCCTTCCGATCTGATCATCGTCGCCGGCCGTCCCGGCATGGGCAAGACCGCGCTGGCCACGAATATCGCCTACAATGTCGCACGCGCCTGGCGCGGCGAGGTACGCGCCGATGGACACATCGATACCGTCAATGGAGGCATCGTCGGCTTTTTCTCCCTCGAAATGTCGGCCGAGCAACTCGCCACGCGCATCATCGCCGAGCAGAGCGGCATTCCCTCCAGCACCATCCGGCGCGGCGGCATCAACGAACGTGACTTCGAGAAAATCAAGGACGTGGCGATCGAGCTGCAGCACCTGCCGTTCTTCATCGACGAAACCGGCGGCCTCACCGTCGCGCAACTGGCCGCCCGCGCCCGCCGTCTCAAGCGACAAAAGGGACTCGATCTCCTGGTGATCGATTACATCCAATTGCTGCAGGGCTCGACCCGGCGAGCCATGGAAGGGCGCGTGCAGGAAGTGACAGAGATCACCACGAGCCTCAAAGCGCTCGCCAAGGAACTCAATGTGCCGGTTCTGGCGCTTTCGCAACTCTCGCGGCAGGTCGAGAACCGCGACGACAAGCGGCCGCAACTCTCGGACCTGCGCGAATCGGGCTCGATCGAACAGGACGCTGACGTGGTGCTGTTCGTGTTCCGCGAGGAATATTATCTGAGCAACAAGGAGCCGCGGCCGGGGACCGACGAGTATACGCGATGGCAGGTGGAGATGGCCGAGGTCCACGGCAAGGCTGAAATCATTATCGGTAAGCAGCGCCACGGCCCGACTGGCACCGTCAACGTGCAATTCGAGGCGGCGGTCACCCGCTTCGACAATCTTGCGCAAGGCGAGCAGATGCCGGATAGAGTCTAGTCGGCCCCGATGCGCACCGCCCCATTCGGTTCCGGGCGCCGATCAAAACGCTCCCTGGACGGTCGCATCCGGGCTCGTCATAAAGTCTGCTCATGACCGTGCACGATCCCGACCTGCGACCCGCCGAAGGCTCGCCCGCGGCTGCAGATGCCAACGCTGCCGGCGGCATCCTTACCATCGATCTTGCCGCGATCGCGGCCAATTGGAACGCGCTTGCCGGGCTAACCGTGCCGGTGGAATGCGCGGCGGTCGTCAAAGGCGACGGCTATGGCTGCGGCCTCGAACCGGTCACCCGCATGCTTCACAGAGCCGGCTGCAGGACGTTTTTCGTCGCCGACATCGCCGAAGGACGGCGTGTGCGGGCGGTTGCATCGGATGCGGCCATCTATGTCCTCAACGGTGTAATGCCGGGCTCGGCGCAGGCATTCGCAGCCGACTATTTGCGGCCGGTCATCAACAGCACTACCGAACTCGCCGAATGGGATGCATTCGTCGCCACCAGAAATTGGCGTGGGGGCGCGGCCCTCCACGTCGATACCGGCATGAACCGGCTCGGCATAACGGTCGACGAGGCCGTCGCCATCGCTCCACGCCTGCAATCGGAAAATCACGGCTTTACGCTGCTGATGAGCCATCTCGCCTGCGCCGAGATCCCCGATCACCCGATGAACGACCGGCAGATCCGCCTATTTCGCGAACTTCGCATGCTCTATCGCGGTGTAGCCTCCTCGCTTGCCAATTCCTCGGGCATATTCCTCGGCGGAACGGCGTATTGCGACCTCGTCCGGCCGGGTGTCGCGCTCTACGGCGTCAATCCGACGCCGGGGAAAAACAATCCCATGCGTCCGGTGATAGAACTCAAGGCCCGGATCATCCAAGTGCGCACGATCAATAAGGGCGACACGGTGGGTTATGGCGCGGCTTTCACCGCCACGCGGCTAAGCCGGATCGCAACCCTCGCCGTTGGTTATGCGGATGGCTTCTTGCGGTCGGCCGCTGCTGCCAGGAGCAAGCCGGCGGCCGAGGTCATCGTCGCCGGCAAGCGCTGTCCCATTGCCGGTCGCGTGTCGATGGACGTGCTCGCCGTCGACGTCACCG
>DASQXF010000149.1:0-3465 GCA_035639895.1 Xanthobacteraceae bacterium | reverse complement strand
CTTGCCGGACAGTTTCATTGTTCGTCTCCCTGCAACACGCGCCCCGAACGCACCTGATGTGCGTTGGGCAAACGGGTGGGCGCGCGGGATGTTCCTGGCAAGAAGGGCTGCGACTGCGTTGGCAGCAACCAGTGCGTCGCAAGCGCAAGATCGATCAAACGGGCGCTAACGCAGCAGTGTGATCAAGACCAGCAGAAGCAGGGGCAGCGCGAGGCCGAGAATGAAAATGATGCGTTGCCAGGGCCGGCGCAGAATAATTTCGCCCCCGCGCGCCTTCTCGGCAGGGTAGGGTGGGGGCTGTGCGGGTTTCTCTCGGACCATTGCTTCCTCGCGTATCGTGAACGGTGCGACGCGCCGGTTGTTCCCACTTAGGCAGGAGGTTCGTCATGGCCAAGAAACCGACAGAGCCGCGGCGCAAGCTCGTGGAATTCGATGCGGAGAGCTGGCAGGCGCTCGACCTGCTCACGCGCGATTCGATGAAGACTTTCCAGGAGCTGGCCGACGAGGCGTTCCGCGACCTGTTGCACAAATATGGACGGCCGAGCGATCTGAAGGCGGCCCTGCGGCAGAGCGTGCGATCCTCCGCCACCCCGGGTGCGGCGTCACACAAGCGCAGCGGCGGCCGGCATCGCTAACTGTGTTCAGCTTTCTCCACTCATTCCCGCCCCCACTTTCGCAGGGTTAAGCTCCAGCGGGAGTCCGGAGCCTCGTGCTGCGGCCCTGGGTCGCCCTACGCGGCGGACGAGCGGATCGTTCGATCTCAGGTGCTTGGCGGCGGGGCGAAGAAGCAGCGCCTGCTGCCGTCCGGCCGGCGACAGCGCCAGAACTCACCGTCGGGCGATGGCTGGGCTTCGCTGAACGGGATCGCTTCGTGTTGCACCGGGCCCATGCCTGCAAGCGGGCCCTGAATGATGATGTAACCTTCGCCCGTCATCACCACGCGCTCCTTCGGCACGACGAAGCAATCGCCGGCGCCGCAACACCATTCGCCGGCGGCGTTGCGATGTCCGCCACGGGAAATCCAACTGTCGTGGGCCGCAGTATTGGAAATAACAAAGGCGAGGCTGGCAACAGCAAGTGTGAGCCGTGCGAGGCTTCCGAACATCGGTACATCCCTTTCGTTGTCCCGGCCCGGCCAATCCTCAAATCACGCATACCTCTCCTTGGTTCCCGGTAAGCGCCGGTTGCAGACGCAGACTGCGCACGCGGCATTGCGGATAAACGACACCTGGGGCGCGGGCCCTCCGACATCGTCCGCGAATCAACCCCTTGATTTGCAAGTATAAACACAAATCCGACGTAAAATAAGTTCTGTCGATATTGCATTGCACCATTGCGCGCTGAGTTGGCCGGCATGCTTCGACGCGACAGCGAGAACCCATTGTCCACGCGACACTTACGATAAGATGTGGCAAGCAAAGGAGGAGGCCATGCAAATAATGTTGCTGGGGATTGCGATGGTGATCATGGCGGCCGGCGCGCCGCGAAGCGCCGCGGCGGCGGAGATCAAGGTGCTCACCGCCGGCGCCTTCAAACAGGTGCTGCTGGCGCTTGTGCCCGACTTCGAGCGAACGACCGGCCACAAGGTCACGGTCCAAAACGATACCGTCGGTGCGTTAAGCAAGCGCATCGAGGGCGGCGAGACGTTCGACCTCGCGGTGCTCACGCCCGCGGCAGTCAACGATCTCTCGAACAAGGGGAAGTTCGTCGCTGGTAGCCGGACGAACCTGGCGCGCGTCGGCGTCGGCGTCGTGGTCAAGGACGGCACGCCGAAGCCGGACATCGGATCGGTCGCGGCCTTCAAGCAGGCGCTGGTCGCCGCCAAGTCCGTTGCCTATATCGATCCGGCCGCCGGCGGCTCGAGCGGCATCTACGTCGCTGGTCTTCTCGACAAGCTCGGGATCGCTGGTGAGGTGAACGCCAAGGCAAAGCTCATTCCCGGCGGCGCGGTGGCGGAGCACATCGCGAAGGGCGAGGCCGAACTCGGCATTCATCAGATCAGCGAAATTCTCCCCGTGAAGGGCGTCACGCTTGTGGGCCCGCTGCCGACGGACATCCAGAACTACACCGTCTATGCCGCGGGGATTGGCGCGCAGGCCAAAGAGAGCGAGGCTGCCAAGGCTTTGCTCAAGGCGCTCTCCGGCCCGGCCGCGGCCGACGTCTTCAAATCGAAGGGCATGGAGCCGGCGGGGTCGTGATCCGGAGTCGGGCAGATTGCCTGTTGCGGTCGTCCCACGAACGCGGGGAGCCATATCCCAGAGGCGGTAATCATGGCTCCCCGCTTGCGCGGGGACCACACTTAACTGATTTTGACCAACAAGGCCGCCATGACGGTCAAGGCGCTGTTCTTCGACGTCTTCGGCACTCTGGTCGATTTTCGAACCGGCGTCGCGCGCGAGGCCGAGAGCATTCTCGGAGCCGCTGGCCATCATCTCGATTGGCTCGCCTTCGCCGACGCCTGGCGCAACGAGTACCAGCCAGCCATGGAAGATGTGCGCGCCGGACGTGTGCCATTCTGCAGGCTCGACGTGCTGCACCGGCGCAACCTTGATCGGATCCTGCCGCGGTTCGCAGTTTCAGGACTGGCGGAAGAGGCGACGCGCAATCTCAATCTGGCGTGGCATCGATTGCCGGCGTGGCCCGACGTGCCCGGCGGCCTCGCCCGGCTCAAGCGTCGGTTTCTGCTGGCGCCGGTCTCCAACGGCAACATTTCACTCATGGTCGATCTCGCCCGCCGCAACGGCTTTCCGTGGGACGCGATCCTGGGTGCGGAAGTCGCCGGCGACTACAAACCCAAGCCGCGCGTCTATCTCGCCGCTTGCGAGGCTTTCGATCTGCCGCCCGGCGAGTGCATGATGGTGGCCGCGCACACGACTGATCTTGTGGCGGCGGCCAAATGCGGGCTGCGCACCGGCCACGTCGCGCGGCCGAACGAGCACGGGCCGGGCAGGGGGGAAGCTGCTCCCACGGCATCGGTCGATGTCGCGGCGACGAGCCTCGAGGATCTTGCCGCCAAGCTCGGCGCGTGAGCATCGGCGCGCCGAAGCGCATGCCGGCCGTGAGGGAACGGTTGCTCGCTGGCGCCTTTGTTATGGAGTAGCGTGGCGACAGAGGCAGCGCATGGCCGATCCCGTTTCCCAGTTCGCCACCCGTATCGTCTACGGCGCACGGCAGCTGCCGCGCGTCGCCTGGTATATCGGCCACGGCATGGTGATGCGGCGCCTGTCGCAAACGGTGCGCGAGCGTGCCGGGCAAAGCTTGCGGCCGCAACCGCGCGTGCCCGTGCCGGACCGCGCGCGCCTTTACGCCGACATTGCGGTGCTGTTTCAGCGCGATCTCGCCAATGTGGAGGCGGGAATCTACCCGTTGCCGGCGGATCATGACGGCACGCTTCCGGTCCTGCTCGCGCGCTCGCGCCTCTTTTTCGAAGATTTGCCGGAGGTCCATCACCGCCGCGAGCGCCGC
>DASQXF010000148.1:0-2525 GCA_035639895.1 Xanthobacteraceae bacterium | reverse complement strand
TTCGGCGATCTCGAGCTCGCCGCCAACGCGCTGGGTGTGTGCGACGACGCCTGCGAGATGGCACTGACCTTGGCTCGCGCGCGCAAGCAGGGCGGCCGCCTGCTGTTCGAGCAGCAGGTGGTGCAGCTCAAGCTCAACCGCATGCATCTCCTCACCGAGGCGCTGCGCTCGTTCGTCATGCGGGTGGCGTGGGAGCACGACCACAAGGTCCATTCGGCCAATGCCGGCCTGTGCATGAATTTCTCCACCGACGTCATCCAGGAGGTGACCGAGCTCAACCTCGAGCTCCACGCCGGCGCCGGCGTGCTCGCGCCGCGCGCCGACAAGCTCGTGCGCGATGCCATCATCTGGAGCCATCTCGCCGGCGATAGCGTGCAGCGCATGAAGGCGACGCGACGGCTGGGGAAGTAGGATGGGTTGAGCGCAGCGAAACCCATTATTTCCCTGCGAGCGTCGGGCGATGGGTTTCGCTTACGCTCAACCCATCCTTGTATCAGCGGGATCTGCTAAGACGGAAGCGTTCCGTGAGGAATGGCTCGGCCCGAGCGACCACCCAGGCCGAGCCGCCGATCGTTGGATCGTAACCCCATCGAAGCATCTTGAGCTGATCTTCGTAGCAAGATCACGATCGGCATCTTCATCGCGGCCCGTATTGTTGAATGAGCATCAGGCTCGCATTCAAGGAAGGACCGAGGAAGATGAGCAAGGGTAGCACAATCTGCGCCGGCATCGATACCGGCAAGCACAAGCTCGATGTGGCGTTGCACGGACGGTCGGACCGGCTGGAGGTGGCTAATGCGGCCCAGGGTCACGAGGAGCTGTTGGCCTGGTTGCGGCGGCACCGGGTCAAACGGGTCGGCATCGAAGCCAGTGGCGGCTACGAGCAAACTGTCGTCTGGCGGCTGCGGCGTGGCGGCTTGGTGGTTGTCGTGTTCCAGCCGGCGCAGGTGCGCGCCTATGGGCAATTTCACCTGAAGCTGGCGAAGAACGACAAGATCGACGCCACGTTGATCGCGGACTGCACGGCGGCGATCAAGACGATCCATGCGCCATCGGATCGGCGTCTGGCAGAGCTGGCCGAGCTTCAGACCCAGATCGACCAGATCGTTGGCGAGATGAGGCGGTTCAAAAACTATCGCGAATCCTGCCGCGATGCCGGTCTGCGGCAGCTCTGGGACGACGAGATCCGGCGATTCCGCGGACTTTTCCGGCAACGGCTCAAGGAGCTGGTGAGCGCGATCCGTCAGCACCCTGATCTCGCCGAACGGCTCGACTTGATCGTCAGCGTCGATGGCATTGCGTTGCGCACCGCGACTGCCATCGTGGTGCGGATGCCGGAGATCGGTCAGCTCAGCCGGGGCCAAGCGGGGGCGCTGGCCGGGCTTGCGCCCTTCGATGACGACAGTGGCGCGCGCGCCGGCCAACGCCACATCGCGGGCGGTCGCGAACGGCTGCGCGGCAATCTCTATGTCGGAGCCTGGGCGGCCTCGCTGCGTTGGAACCCACAGCTGACCGCGCTCTACAGCCGTCTGCGCGCCGCCGGAAAGGAGCACAAAGTTGCGGTCGTCGCCTGCGCCCGCAAGCTGCTGATCTTCGCCAACGCGGTCGTCGCCCGCGGCACGCCATGGGAATCGCGCGCTGTCCATTAAGGTCCCGCGCACTCGGCGGCGCACGCGTTGTTCAGTCGTCGAGTTTGTTTCTTGGTTCGACCGGAGCGCCGTTTCTTCGTCCCGACCTGCCTCGATCCGTGACGCCGCGCGCAGACGCCGTCAAGGATGGCCGTCGCGCTGCCCTCGAAGCACGCTCCGCCCCCGCCAGGCCACTCCTTGACGGCGGCGAGCACGGCGTCATCCTGCACTCGGTCGGGGCGCGATTACTCCCCAACTTGATAGTTGCTACGCGTGCATGCGCATTCAGCTCAATCGGTCGAATAGCCGATGGCGCGGGTCATCTTACCCCAGGTCGCCACCTCGCTTTTGAAGTAGTCCGTGGCCTCGGGGAGGCTTTTGATCATCACGTCGAAGCCGATGGTCTTGAGCTTCTGCTGCGCCTCCGGCTCCTGCATGATGGCGTTGATCTCCGCGTTGAGCTTCGCGAGGATCGTCCCCGGCGTCTTCGCCGGCGCAAAGAATCCGACCCAGGAGCCCGAATAGAAATTGGGGAATCCCATCTCGCCATAGGTCGGCACATCCGGCACCGCCGCGTTGCGTGTCGCGCTCGCAAGCCCGAGTCCGCGCAATAGCCCTTGCGTGATCGGCGGCACCACTGTGGGCAGCGTCAGCACGATGGAATCGACGTGGTTGCCGATCGCCGCGGTGACCGCCGGCCCGCCGCCGGTGAACGGCACGTGCACCGCCTTCACCTTGGCGACCTCGCGAAAGAAATATTCCGCGCCGATATGTGGCCCGGTGCCGACGCCGGCGCTGCCATAGGTGAAGCTCTTCTCCTTGCCGTTGGCGATGAACTCTTTGAGGTCCTTCGCGGGATTGCTCGGATGGACGGCGAGAATGTCCGGGCTGAAGGCG
>DASQXF010000147.1:0-6739 GCA_035639895.1 Xanthobacteraceae bacterium | reverse complement strand
GTGAGAATGCGCCGGAAGTCGTCGCGGCTGAGCGGGGAGAGCTCGACCCGAATGGGGAGCCGCCCCTGCAGCTCGGGCAAGAGATCGGACGGCTTCGAGAGATGGAACGCGCCGGAAGCGATAAACAGGACATGATCCGTCTTCACCGTCCCGTGCTTGGTTGAGACGGTTGTTCCCTCGATCAGCGGCAGCAGGTCGCGCTGCACTCCCTCGCGCGACACGTCGGCGCCCACTCGCCCCTCCCGGCCGGCGATCTTGTCGATCTCATCGAGGAACACGATGCCGTTCTGCTCGACCGCCTTGATCGATTCCATCACCAACTGGTCGTTGTCGAGAAGCTTGTCCGATTCCTCGTTGATCAAGATGTCGTAGGATTCCGCGACGGTGACACGACGGGTCTTGCTGCGGCCACCTGCGAGCTTGCCGAAAATGTCGCCAATCGAGATTGCGCCCATTTGCGCACCCGGCATGCCGGGAATTTCGAACAGCGGTATGCCGCCGCCGGCCGCCTGCACCTCGATCTCGATTTCCTTGTCGTTGAGCTCTCCGGCGCGCAGCCTTTTACGGAAGGTCTCCTTGGTCGAGGCGCTGGCGTGCTCGCCGACGAGCGCGTCCACCACTCGATCCTCGGCGGCGAGCTGCGCACGGGCGCGCACGTCCTTGCGCTTTCTCTCCCGCGTCTGCGCGATCGCGACTTCCACGAGGTCGCGCACGATCTGTTCGACGTCGCGCCCGACATAGCCGACTTCGGTGAACTTGGTTGCTTCGACTTTGATGAACGGCGCCCCGGCGAGCCTGGCGAGACGCCGGGAAATCTCCGTTTTGCCGACGCCGGTCGGGCCGATCATCAGGATGTTCTTGGGCAGGACCTCTTCGCGCAGCTTCTCGTCGAGCTGCAGGCGCCGCCAGCGATTACGCAGCGCAATGGCCACCGCGCGTTTGGCATCGGTCTGGCCGATGATGAAACGATCGAGCTCGGAAACGATCTCGCGGGGGGAAAAGTCGCTCATTGAAGGTCTTATTTGGCCCTTGTCACCAGCTGGTGCAATGGCGCGGGCGCGCCATCGGTTCGAAAGGCGATATAAGCGTCATTGGTTAGAGGTGAAATTGTCCCGCTGTCGTGTTCGCTCAGTCGGCGACCATGTCTATTAGGCTGAGATTTTCTTTGACCGCATCATAGCTTCTCGATCGTGACATTGCGGTTGGTGTAGACGCAGATGTCCGCGGCGATCTCCATCGCCTTGCGCACGATCGCCTCGGCATCGAGCGGACCGTCCATCATCGCGCGAGCCGCGGCGAGCGCGTAATTGCCGCCGGAGCCGATGCCCATCACGCCAGCCTCGGGCTCGAGCACATCGCCGGTGCCGGTGAGCACCAGCGACACCTGCGTGTCGGCGACGACCATCATGGCCTCGAGTCGCCGCAGGTACCTGTCGGTGCGCCAATCCTTGGCGAGTTCGACCGCGGCACGGGTGAGTTGCCTCGGATATTGCTCGAGTTTTGCTTCGAGCCGCTCGAACAGTGTGAAGGCGTCCGCGGTGGCACCGGCAAACCCACCGATCACGTCGCCCTTGCCCAGACGACGCACCTTCTTGGCGTTGGCCTTGACGATCGTCTGCCCGATCGAAACCTGCCCATCGCCCCCGATCACCACGCTGCCGCCCTTGCGGACAGTGAGGATGGTGGTGCCGTGCCAGAGATCGGGCGAGACAGGCTGCATGCGCAAATCCGGAAACTGCATTTAAGCATTCCGCACTGGGCGCGCAAATGCCGGCGTCGCTGGAGTGGCGAAGACGGCCAACCCCTGATAAAAGGCGCGCGGCTCAGGACGACGAGACGCATTCATGCGCAAGGGCTCGGTCAAGCGCAGCACCAAGGAAACCGACGTCGAGGTCGCAGTCGATCTTGACGGGACGGGAGCGGCGTCGATCTCCACCGGTATTGGGTTTCTCGACCACATGCTCGACCTCTTGGCGCGTCACTCCCGCATCGACCTGATGGTGCGAGCCAAGGGTGACCTGCATATCGATCATCATCACACCACCGAGGACGTCGGTATCGCGCTCGGGCAGGCGGTGAAGCAGGCGCTCGGCGACATGAAAGGCATCACGCGTTACGCCGACGTTCATGTGCCCATGGATGAGGCGCTCACGCGTGTGGCGCTCGACGTCTCCGGCCGGCCGCTGCTGGTGTTCAAGGCCGAGTTCGTGCGCGACAAGGTCGGCAGCTTCGATACCGAGCTGGTGCAGGAGTGGTTCCAGGCATTCGCGGTGAACAGCGGAGTGACGCTGCACGTCGCGACGCTCTATGGCACCAACGATCATCACATCGCCGAATCCTGCTTCAAAGGTCTGGCGCGGGCATTGCGCGCTGCAGTCGCCATCGATGCGCGCGCGGCCAACGAGGTGCCCTCGACCAAAGGTTCGCTCGGCGGCTGAAAGGCAGGAGATCATGTCCGTTTACACCGTGTACGAACCGCCGCTGAAAGCGCACGAATCCGCGCCCGATCCCGAGCGCTTCGTGTTCGTGCGGGACGGCTTCTCGTTCTGGGCGTTCCTGCTGACGCCGCTGTGGCTGCTCCGATATCGGCTGTGGCTGGCATTCATCGGCTACGTCATCGTCGCCGTCGCGCTTCTCGTCGGATTGCGGTTGATTGGCGCATCGGCAGCGGTCACAACCATCGCCAGCGTGCTCCTATCGCTTCTCGTCGGGTTCGAGGCAGCGACGTTGCGTCGTTTCACGCTATCGCGCCGCGGCTGGAGGAATGTCGGCATCGTGATCGCCGACGATGTCGAATCGGCGGAACGGCGATTCTTCGATGCATGGGTCGGTAAAGCTTGGATCGATAGATCCTTTGGCGATGCCGAGCTCCGGACGTCGTCGCCGGCGGCAGGCGTGCCCGTTTCGCGGCGCTCGGCATCGGAAGTCGTTGGCCTCTTTCCGCAACCCGGAGCGCCCCGGTGAGCGTTGCGATTATCGACTACGGGTCCGGCAATTTGCATTCGGCGGCGAAAGCATTCGAGCGCGCCGCACGCGAGGAAGGATTGGGAGAGTCGATCGTTGTGACGCGCGACCCCGAGCGGGTCGCCCGCGCCGATCGCGTGGTGCTGCCGGGTGTCGGCGCCTTTGCCGATTGCCGGCGCGGGCTCGATGCGCTCGACGGGATGGTCGCGGCGCTCAACGAGAGCGTGCACGAGCGCGGCCGTCCCTTCCTCGGCATTTGCGTCGGCATGCAACTCATGGCCGAGCGCGGCCGCGAATACGAGGTGACGCAGGGACTGGGCTGGATCCCGGGCGACGTCGAGCGGATCGTGCCTACGGACGCCGATCTGAAGATCCCGCATATGGGGTGGAACACGCTCGATGCGCGCCGGTCGCATCCGGTGCTCGACGGAATTGCCCTGGGCCGGCAGGGTTTGCACGCGTATTTCGTGCATTCGTTCCAGCTCAAGCCGACCGTGCGTTCCGACCTCATTGCCGAAGCGGAGTACGGCGGTCCCCTGACCGCCGTCGTCGGCCGCGACAGCATGGTCGGCACTCAGTTCCACCCGGAAAAGAGCCAGCGGCTCGGCTTGCGGCTCCTCGCCAACTTCATGAAATGGAAGCCGTGATGCGACGGCTGGTTTGCTCGTTGCGGGCGCGCGTGATGGACGCGCTCCACTGATGGCAAACCGTGCCGGCATGCCCCGGCTGCAACCAACATCAAACGAGTCCCTGTGTGATTCTTTTTCCCGCCATCGACCTCAAGGACGGTGCTTGCGTGCGGCTCGAACAGGGCGACATGGGCCGCGCGACGGTGTTTCACCGCGATCCGGCAGCGCAGGCGCACGCGTTCGAGGCGCTGGGGTTCGAATATCTGCATGTCGTCGATCTCGACGGGGCGTTCGCGGGCAGGCCCGTCAACGTCGCCGCGGTCGAGCGCATCATTGCGGCGACCAAGATGCCCGTTCAGCTCGGCGGCGGCATTCGCAACCTCGCCACCATCGAGTCTTGGCTCGACAAGGGCGTCGCTCGCGTGATCATCGGCACCGCCGCGGTGCGCGAGGCGGCGCTGGTCAACGAGGCGGCCAGGCTCTATCCAGGCCGCCTCGCGGTGGCGCTCGATGCCCGCGACGGCATGGTGGCCGTCGCGGGATGGGCCCAAGCGTCAGAGCTTAGCGCCCTCGACCTTGCGAGACGCTTCGAGGACGCGGGGATTGCCGCCTTGATCTACACCGATATTGCACGCGACGGCATGCTCGCCGGGCTCAATCTCGACGCGACTATCGCGCTCGCCGATGCGGTTCGTATCCCCGTCATCGCGTCCGGCGGGCTTGCCTCTATTGCGGACGTGACGGCCCTATTGGAACCGCGGGCCAGAAAGCTTGCTGGCGCCATTGCCGGCCGCGCGCTCTACGATGGACGGCTCGATGCGGCCGAGGCGCTGCGGCTCATCCGCTCGGCGCGAGCAACCACGTGACGACATGTTCAAGGTTCGCGTCATCCCGTGTCTCGACGTCAAGGACGGCCGCGTCGTCAAAGGCGTGAAATTCCTCGACTTGCGTGATGCCGGCGATCCAGTGGCGGCGGCGATCGCTTATGACTCAGCCGGTGCCGACGAGCTCACGTTTCTTGACATCACCGCCAGCCACGAGAACCGCGATATCATTCTCGACGTCGTGCGGCGCACGGCCGAGGCGTGCTTCATGCCGCTCACCGTCGGCGGGGGCGTGCGTACGATCGAGGATATCCGTAAACTGTTGGCTTCCGGCGCTGACAAAGTTTCAATCAATACCGCGGCGGTGGCCCGGCGGGCCTTCGTCAAGGAGGCGGCGGAAAAATTCGGAGACCAGTGCATTGTGGTCGCGATCGACGCCAAGCGCGTGTCGAAGCCGGGCGAGCGCGAGCGCTGGGAAATCTTCACCCATGGCGGCCGCAATCCGACCGGGCTCGATGCGGTCGATTATGCGCGCGAGGTGGCAGCGCTCGGCGCCGGCGAGATCCTGCTCACATCCATGGACAGCGACGGCACCAAGCAAGGGTTCGACATCGCCCTCACCCGCGCGGTGGCCGACGCGGTGCCGGTGCCGGTAATCGCCTCGGGCGGCGCCGGGTCCTTGGAGCATCTCGTCGAGGGTATCCGCGACGGCCATGCTTCGGCGGTCCTCGCAGCCTCGATCTTCCATTTCGGCGAGCACACCGTCTCCGAGGCCAAGCAGTACATGGCCCGTGCCGGCCTGCCGGTTCGGCTCGATCCTTAGCCTCAAGCATGATTTGCGATGGCGGGCGGAGATGATATGGCAAGGCGGAGCAAAGCCGATGGCGAATTTCACCCTCCGCGATCTCGAAAAGCGCGTGCAGGAGCGCGCGAAGGCGAGCGCCCACGCGTCTTATACGCGCAGGCTCCTCGACCAGGGCGTGGCGCATTGCGCCAAGAAGCTCGGCGAGGAGGCGATCGAGACCGTACTGGCGGCCGTCGAGGAGGATCGTGCGCGCTTGATCGCTGAAGCCGCCGACCTCATCTACCATCTGCTCGTCGTGCTCGAGGCGCGCGGCATCACGCTCGCCGACGTGGAGGCAGAGCTCGCCGAACGCACGCGCCAGTCGGGACTGGCCGAAAAGGCGGCGCGCAAGCGGGGTTGAGCCGGAACATGGAGCAACGCATCGACGATCGGCTGTCGCCCTACCGCGTCTTCTCGCGGGCGGAATGGGCCGCCAAGCGCGCCGACACGCCGATGACGCTCAATCCGGACGAGGTCACGCGGGTGCGTTCGCTGCACGATCGCCTCGACATGACCGAAGTTGAAGAAATCTATCTGCCGCTGTCGCGGCTGCTCTCGCTCTATGTCGCGGCGACGCAGCGCCTGTTCCGGGCGCAGCAGAACTTCCTCGGCACCGAAGACGCCAAGGTGCCTTTCATCATCGGCGTCGGCGGTTCGGTGGCGGTCGGCAAGTCGACGACCGCGCGCGTGCTGCAGGCGTTGCTGGCGCGCTGGCCCAATGTCCCGAAGGTCGACCTCGTCACCACCGACGGCTTTCTCTATCCGAACGCAATTCTCGAGCGCGAGAGTCTGATGGAGAAGAAGGGCTTTCCCGAGAGCTACGATCTGCCGGCGTTGTTGCGCTTTCTCTCCGACATCAAGGCCGGAGGGCGACCTGTGCGCGCGCCGGTCTACTCCCATCTCACCTATGACGTCATGCCCAACCAGTGGATCGAGATCGATCGGCCCGACATCCTCATCGTCGAAGGACTCAACGTGCTGCAGGCCGGCATCCCGCCGAAGGGCGGCAAGTCGAGTCCCTTCGTATCGGATTTCTTCGATTTTTCGGTCTACCTCGACGCCGACGAGGACATCTTGCAGGGCTGGTACGTGGATCGATTCCTGACCTTGCGCGGCACCGCGTTCCGCGATCCGAAATCATACTTTCACCGCTACGCGAGCTTGTCGGATGTGGAGGCGGTCGAAACCGCGACCTCGATCTGGAGGCGCATCAATCTCGTCAATTTGCGCGAGAACATCGTGCCGACGCGCCAGCGCGCCGACCTCATCTTGAAGAAGGTCGAGAGCCACCTGGTCGAAGAAGTGGCGCTGCGGCGGCTCTAGTGGCCTTACGCCGCGCGTGTGGCGCTGCGGCCAAGCTCGGCGGCCGGCGTCGGCGTTGCCAATGCGTCGATCACGATCCCCATTGTGACTGTCCACGCGACGATCCAGAACATGTCGTATGGGAATTCGAGAACGTGACGAATAGTCGCTTCGCC
>DASQXF010000146.1:0-3754 GCA_035639895.1 Xanthobacteraceae bacterium | reverse complement strand
GCCCGAGATGCCGGCGAAGAACACGGACAAGAGCACATTGATCTGCGCGAGGGATCCGGGCCAGTTGCCGACCATGGTGCGCGAGAGATGCACGAGGCGATCGGTGATGCCGCCGATATTCATGAGATTGGCGGTCAACAGGAAGAACGGCACCGCCAGCAGGATGAAGGAGTTGTAGGATTTGAAGGTTTCGTTGAAGAGCACCATCGGCGAGAGCCGCGGATCGAAGAGGAGCGGCGGCAGGCATGCCAGCCCGAGCGCAAACGCCACCGGCACCCGCAGCCCGATGAGGAAGAAGAACGAACCGAACAGCACCAGCGCCGCCATTCCCGGCGACATCGCGGCCAGGGTCATGGGGCGGCCTTCCCGGCCAGGATGCGAATATTGTCGAGGAAAATTTCGCCCAGGAAGATCACCCAGGTCGCGCCGGCGAGCGGCCAGGCGATGAAGATGAATGGCATCGGCAATTCGGCCAATTCGGATTCCTGATACCAGCCGAACTGCACGAACTTGATGCCCCAATAGAGAAACACCAGCGCGAAGATCAGCACGAACAGGTTCGAGACGATTCGCAGCATGGCGTTGGCACGTCGCCCAAGCTCCGGCCAGATGTCGACCTCGAAATGCGTGCCTTCCTTGATGCCGACCATCGCGCCGAGCATGACCATCCAGATGAAGAGGAAGCGCGACAGCTCCTCGGTCCAGATGTAGCTCGGGATCAGATGCGTGTAGCGCGCGACGATCTGCAGCGAAACCGGCACGACCAGCATCGCGACGGTCGCCACCATCAGCCAAGTCAGCAGCCGGCAATAGCCGTCGATCAGGTTTCTCATGCGCGCGAAGTTAAAGCAGTTTCTGGCGGACTGGAATCGCCGTGTGCGGCCCACGGGCTTCACCTCTCCCCGCGTGCGGGGAGAGGTCGCGAGCGAAGCGAGCGGGTGAGGGGGGACCGCTCGCAAGCTTTGCGTTTTGAGGAATCCCCCTCTCCCCGCAAGCGGGGAGAGGGAGCGCACCGAAATCGCGGCGCGGTCTGCGCGACCGCGACGAGGGAGCTCGAGCTATTTGATGGTGTTGATCTGCGTGAAGATCGCGTCGGCGCCAATCTCCTTGGCGTAGGAGGCCATCACCGGATCGACCAGCTTCTTCATCTCCGCGCGGTCCGTGAACGCAATTCGCTTAAGCTTGCCGGCCTTCTCCAGCGCGTCGAGCTTGGCGCTGTCTTCGGATGATTCGATCTGCCGACCATGGCCGCCAGCTTCCTTGCCCGCCTTGAGGATGGCGGCTTGCAGCTCGGGCGATAGCTTCTTGAAGGTTTTGCCCGAGAAGCAGAGCGGCCGGATGGTGATCGCGTGCTCGGTCATCGCGAGATTGGGGCCGACCTCGTAGAACTTCATCTGTTCGACGCCGGCAGCCTCGTTCTCGCCCGCGGCGATGACGCCGTTCTGGATGGCGTTGTAGATCTCGTTGTACGCAATGACCGTCGGCGACATGCCGGCCGCCGCGAAGGTGCGGCTCCAGATCGGCGCTCCTTGCACGCGCACTTTGAGCCCCCGCATCTCAACGAGGTTGCGCACCGGCCGGTTGGCGAAGATGTTGCGCACGCCGCCGCCGGCATAGCCGATCAGCATCACGTCCGCCTTCTGCGCGATCTCGTCCGCGATCGGCTTGAGCAGGTCGGCGTCGAGCACCTTGTTCCAGTGATCGAGGTCGCGGAACAGGAACGGCGCATCGATGAAGGGCGCGGCCTTGGAGAAGGTCGACATATGCGCGGGCGATACGATCGCATAGTCGACCGAGATGCCCTGATTCATGTAGGCGAAGTAGTCCTTTTCCAGCCCCAGCTCGCTGTTGCGGTGAAGGACGAAATTGATCGGCTTGCCGTAATATTGTTTGACCAGCGCTTCGAACTTGAGCAGCGCCTTGTTGAAGGCGTGATCGTCGTTGAACTGAACCGCGCCGTGCAACGTCACCGCTTCTTGGGCGTACGCCGGCGCAATGAGAGAGAGGGCAGCAACGGCCGTGACCAGTACGGCCGCCCGTCGCGTGCAGGACATGGCATCCTCCCGGGATCGCATGTTCTCGTTTGGTAGGAGATAGTACGCCGGCACCGGTCCTTGTCCATGGCGATGTGATGAAACGCGCCGATCAACTCACGGACTATCGCAGCCTCTGGGAGCGCAAGCCGGTGCTGCGCCTCGTCTACGACGATTTCTACGATCGCATTGCCGCCGGCTGCCGTCCCGGGCTGACGATCGAGATCGGCGGCGGGATCGGCAACCTCAAACGCCGCCTCACCGACGTGGTCGCGACCGACATCCAATCTGCGCCTTGGCTCGATTGCGTGGCGGATGCGCAGCGCCTTCCGTTCGCCGACGCCTGCGCCGCCAATATCGTCATGGTCGACGTGCTGCATCATCTCGAATTCCCCGTCGTCTTCTTCCGCGAGGCGGCGCGGGTGCTGCGGCCTAGCGGGCGCGTGCTCATGGTCGAGCCCGCGATCACCTGGGGTAGCAGCTTGTTCTATCGGCTTTTTCATCACGAGCCGGTTCGCACCTCGGCCGACGTGCTCGTCGACGGCAGTCCCGATCCGCGCCGCGATCCCTATGCGTCCAATCAGGCCATCCCGACCCTGCTCGCCACCCGCGACCGCGCGCGGTTCCATCGCCTTTTTCCCGCGCTGCGCATCGCATCCGTGCAATGGTTCTCGCTCGCGGCCTACCCGCTCAGCGGCGGCTTTCAGCCTTGGAACCTCATCGGCGACGGCGTCGTCCGTCGCCTGCTGCGGATCGAGCGCGCGCTTGAGCCGGCGCTCGGTCGCCTTACGGGCTTTCGCATGCTGCTGACGGTCGATAAGACGGCAGATCGCGAGCGGTGAATCGCACCGCACACGGTCCATCGATCGCAAGGCGCTATGTCGTGGATCGCACCATCCACGCATCGCATGGCTGCCAAAGGCGCTTTGAATTACTGAGCCGCATGGCATAGCCTCGACGCGAGCCAACCGCGGCAAGTAGACCTCGCCTCTTCCTTGTTCCCTGCTGGGAGAGCAGATGGACAGGCCGTTTCCGATCGTTGGCGTCGGTGCCTCTGCCGGAGGCGTGGAAGCGCTTGAGTATCTGTTCAAGGCCATGCCGCCCGAGCCGGGCATGGCCTTTGTCATCATCACCCACCTTGCGCCCAAGCGGGAAAGCATGCTGCCGGAAATTCTGGCGCGCGACACGCGCATGCCGGTGCTGGTCGCGGAACACGATCAGCTCGTCCGCGCCGATCATATCTATGTGGCGCCAGCCGACTGCGTCCTCCAAATCGAGAAGGGGCGGCTGCGCGTTCGCGCCATCGCCGACGGCCGCGAGCGCACCCCGATCGACTTGTTCTTCGCCTCCCTTGCCGACGACCAGGCCGAATGTGCCATCGGCATCGTGCTTTCCGGCGGTGGCAGCGACGGCACGCTCGGCATCAAGGCGATCAAGGAGCATGGCGGCCTGACGCTCGCGCAGGGGACCGACCACTCCGGCCCACGTCATTCCAGCATGCCCGCGAGCGCCATCGCCTCCGGTCTGGTCGACCTCGCGATCCCGGTCGAGACCATGCCGGAAAAGCTCATCGCCTATGTGCGCAGTTTCGACATCCTCGACAAGGAGGTGGACAAGGACGATCGGGCGGAGACCACGCGCAAGGCGATCTGCGCCATTCTGCTCGACCAGACCGGCCACGACTTCAGCGGCTACAAGACCCGCACCTTCTATCGCCGGAT
>DASQXF010000145.1:0-3565 GCA_035639895.1 Xanthobacteraceae bacterium | reverse complement strand
CCCTGGTCGATGGTCATGGCCAGATGCCCACGGCCAAGCAACCCGCCTGGATCAGCCGTGCCAGTTGCCACGGCCGCCGCAACCCGGGCGGCATCAAAGCGGGCGCAGCCGCGCACCTTGCCCGGCGTCGTGTAGTCGATGACCAACATCCGCACCGGCCCGTCGCTCTGGGTCTGGAGAATGAAACGACCTTCGAATTTCAAGGTCGAACCAAGCAGTACGGCCAGCACGATCGCCTCGCCCAAAAGTTTGGCCACCGGCGCGGGATAACGGTGCCGCGACAAGATCGTGTCGATCGCCGGACCAAAGCGCACGACCCGGCCACGCAGATCGAGCGCCTCGACCTTGAAGGGCAAGATCGTGTCGTCGACCGAGGTCGCCGCCGGCGCGCGCACTGGAATTTCTACGCGGGGATCGGACATGATGCCTTCAATATAGTAGCGAGAGGCGAAAGATGCCCCCGGCCTTGATTTTCAGCGCAAGCACCAAAGTTACCGTGCGTTCAAGCACCACGCCAAAATGCCCTTTTGGGCGTGCAGGCGGTTCTCGGCCTCGTCGAAGACGATCGACTGCGGCCCGTCGATCACCTCGTCCGTGACCTCCTCGCCGCGATGGGCGGGCAGGCAGTGCATGAACACCGCATCCCGGTTCGCCAGCGCCATCAGTCGGGCATTGACCTGGTAGCGCTTGAGTAGGTTGTGGCGACGTTGGCCGTACTTGTCCCCCATCGAAACCCACGTATCCGTCACCACGCAGTCGGAACCCTTAACCGCCGCCTCGGGCTCACTGCCGATATGGATCGCAGCGCCTGAACTTTTGATCCAGTCGAGCAGCCATTTTTTCGGGGCGAGTTCGGGCGGCGTGGCTACGCGCAGGCGGAAATCGAAGCGCTGGGCAGCGTGCATCCAGGAGGTGAGCACGTTATTGGCGTCGCCGGTCCACGCCACGGTCTTGCCGCGGATCGGCCCGCGGTGCTCCTCGAACGTCATCACGTCGGCGAGCACTTGGCAGGGATGCGAGCGGCGGGTCAGACCATTGATCACCGGCACGGTGGCATGACGCGCGAGCTCGGCGAGCATGTCGTGATCGAGCGTGCGGATCATGATGATATCGACGTAGCGCGAAAGTACCCGCGCGGTATCGGCGATGGTTTCACCCCGGCCGAGTTGCATTTCCTGACCGGTCAGGAGGATGGCCGCGCCTCCGAGTTGGCGCATGGCGACGTCGAAGGAGACCCGCGTTCGCGTCGAGGGTTTGTCGAATATCATGGCCAGCGTGCGCCCCTCGAGCGGCCGCGGAGCGCGCTCGCGCTGCGCCTTCATGGCGCGGCTCGCCTCGATCATCCCGCGTAGCTCTTGCGGAGGGATATCGATCAAGTCGAGAAAGTCGCGGCTCTTCATACAGCCGCTCCTACCTTCTGCTGTCTTTCCTGCGTCTTGGCGATGCGGGCGCAGGCACGCTCGAGTCGGCGGACCGCTTCGGCGACCTCCTCCTCGCTCACGATCAGGGGCGGCAAAAACCGTACTACGTTATCGCCGGCCGCGGCCGTGATCATCTTCTCTGCCCGCAACTCGTCGACCAGCTCGGCGCTGGGCACCACTGCGCGCAATCCGACCAGAAGCCCCTCCCCGCGCAGTTCGGCAATGATCGTGGGATAGCGGTCCTTGATCTCGGCAAGCTTCTGCTTGAGCACAAGGGACACCCGGCGCACGTGCTCGAGAAATCCATCGGCGAGCACGACCTCAAGCAAGGCGTTCGCGGCCGCCATTGCCAGCGGATTGCCGCCGAAAGTCGAGCCGTGCGTGCCCGTAGTCATACCCTTGGCGGCCTCGCTGGTGGCGAGGCACGCGCCGAGCGGAAAGCCGCCGCCCAAGGCTTTGGCAAGCGCCATGATGTCGGGGGCGACACCGCAGCGCTGATAGGCGAACAGTTCCCCGGTTCGCCCGATGCCGGTCTGCACCTCGTCGAATACCAGCAGCAAGCCGTGCTGGTCGCACAGCCGCCGCAGCGCCCGCAAAAATTCATTCGGGACCACGCGCACGCCGCCCTCGCCCATGATGGGCTCGATCAGGATCGCGGCGGTTTGCGGCCCGACGGCGCGCTTGGTCGCTTCGAGGTCGGCGAACGGGACCTGGTCGAACCCGTCGACGACGGGACCGAATCCGTCGAGATATTTCTTCTGGCCGCCGGCGGCCAAGGTCGCGAGCGTGCGTCCGTGGAAGGCGCCATCGAAGGTAATTATACGATAGCGTTCGGGGCAGCCGCTCGCCGACTGAAATTTGCGCGCCATTTTGATCGCGCATTCCATGGCCTCTGCGCCCGAGTTACAGAAGAACACCACGTCCGCAAAGCTCGCCGCGCACAGTTTCTCAGCAACGCGCTCGCTCTCGGGGATGCGGTAGAGATTCGACACATGCCAGAGCCTGTTGGCCTGTTTGGTGATCGCCTCGACCAGGTGCGGGTGGGCATGGCCAAGTGCGTTGACCGCCACCCCCGAGGTGAAATCGAGGTAACGCTCGCCGTTGGTCGCTATGAGCCATGCGCCCTCACCGCGCTCGAAGGCAAGATCGACGCGCGCGTAGGTCGGCAGCAAATGCGAGCTTTGGGTGTTACTCATCGAGGAGCCGACAATCCGCGGAAACGAAATGTGCCGCCTCTGCGGGCGGCACGGTAAGGTATTCTATTGCTGCGCCGCCTCCTGTCAACCTGATGGGGGACGCCGTAGCGACGCCGTTACATGCTGGCGCAATACACAGTCGTGCAGATAAGTGTGGACGCATGGCCTTGACGCGGACAGAACATGTGGACGCAGGCCGACCGGACTCTTGCGCCCGACTCTCGCCATATTGTAGCTTTTCGATCGTCGAATACGACATTTCGTGCGGCGGACAGTTACTAGCGTAAATCGGTGTCGCGGGTGTGCGTCGGGCCAACTGATCGTTGCCCAGACCCGCAGTCGGATTCTGTCCGGACTTCTCCGCCGCGACGGCTGGCGAGGATTTGGCCATGACCTGGACCGATGAGCGCGTTGAAATGCTGAAGAAGCTGTGGGCCGACGGGCATTCGGCGAGTCAAATCGCAGCGGAACTTGGCGGCATCACCCGCAATGCGGTGATCGGCAAGGTGCACCGGCTCGGCCTTTCGGGCCGCGCCAAGTCGCCATCCTCGGCTGCACCCCGCCCGCGCAAGCCGCGCGTCCATTCGCACATGCTGCGAGTCGCGCGGCCGTCGATACGCGGCAACACCGCGCTCGCCCACGCCTACGAGCTCGACATCGAGCCCGAGCCGGAGTTGCTCGACAACGTCATCCCGCTGGGCCAGCGCCGCACCTTGCTCGAGCTTACGGAGGAGACCTGCCGCTGGCCGATCGGCGATCCCGGTCAGCCCGATTTCTTCTTTTGCGGAGGGCAGACCATCACCGGGCTTCCCTATTGCGCCTATCATTCACGGGTCGCCTATCAGCCGCCGCACATGCGTCGCGAGCGGCGCTCGTTGCGGGGCTGATCGAGGCTTTTCAGTTCGTCATTGCGGCCGAGCCCGACAGCGGCGAGGGCCGGAATCCATA
>DASQXF010000144.1:0-3939 GCA_035639895.1 Xanthobacteraceae bacterium | reverse complement strand
CGATCCGGGACAAGTAGGCCTCATCGTTCATGGGACGACTCTCGCCACCAATGCGCTGATTGAGCGAAAGGGTGCGAGGACCGCCCTTCTCACGACGGAAGGCTTCCGCGACGTGCTCGAGATCCGGCACGAAAACCGGTTCGAGCAGTATGACATCAATATCGATCTGCCGCCGCCGCTCGTTCCCCGTCGGTTGCGCCTTCCGATCCGCGAAAGGATCAATGCGCAAGGCGAGGTTCTGGTGGCGCTCGATGAATCCAGCGTTAGCCGCGCGATCGAAGCGCTCGCCGCCAACCAGGTAGCGGCCGTGGCGGTCGGGTTCCTGCACAGCTTCACGAATCCCGATCACGAGCGCCGGGTCGGCGAGGTGATTGCCCGCCGATTGCCGGATATTGCAGTGACGCTGTCCTGCGAGGTCTCGCCGGAGATGCGCGAATACGAGCGCTTCTCCACCGCCTGTGCCAACGCCTACC
This sequence comes from Xanthobacteraceae bacterium, assembly GCA_035639895.1. Lineage (GTDB taxonomy): Bacteria > Pseudomonadota > Alphaproteobacteria > Rhizobiales > Xanthobacteraceae > VAZQ01. The sequence continues at coordinate 3,466 of DASQXF010000144.1, read as the reverse complement.
TCCAACCTTTGATCGGGCGCTACCTCGCAAAGCTCGAGCGCGAGCTGGTGCTTGCCGGCTTCCGCTGCCCCTTGCTGCTGATGACCTCGGGCGGGGGGATCACCACCGCCGAGACAGCAATCCGCTTTCCCGTCCGGCTGGTCGAATCGGGGCCGGCGGCGGGCGCGATCTTCGCTGCCTGCATCGCGCGTCAGCATGAACTCGAGCAGGTTGTGTCGTTCGACATGGGCGGAACGACCGCGAAGATCTGCCTCATCGACAAGGCGCAGCCGCAGACCGCGCGCGCCTTCGAGGTGGCGCGAGTCTACCGTTTTCTAAAGGGCAGCGGGTTGCCGCTGCGCATTCCGGTGATCGAGATGGTCGAGATCGGTGCCGGCGGCGGCTCGATCGCGCGAGTCGATACGCTTAGACGGATCGTTGTCGGTCCAGACAGCGCCGGCTCGGAGCCGGGACCCGTCTGCTACGGCCGCGGCGGCAAAGAACCCACCGTGACCGATGCCGACCTTGTTCTCGGTCGCATCGATCCGACGACGTTCTCGGGCGGCAAAATGTCTCTCGATCTTCCTGCCGCCCAGCGCGCGGTCGCCGAGCGCGTCGGAGCTCCCCTGAATCTTGCAACCGAACATGCGGCACTCGGCATCAGCGAAATGGTGGACGAGAACATGGCCAATGCCGCGCGCGTGCATGCCATCGAGAGCGGCAAAGAGCTTGGGCCGCGCACGCTGATCGCGTTCGGTGGTGCCGCTCCGCTGCATGCCGCGCGGGTCGCCGAGAAACTCGGCATCAGCCGAGTCCTTGTCCCAACGAACGCCGGCGTGGGCTCTGCGGTCGGGCTCCTGCGCGCACCGGTGGCCTACGAAATCGTTCGCGGGCGGCTCATGCGCCTCGGCAGCTTCGACCCTGCCTCCGCCAATCGCCTGTTGCGTGAGATGCGCAGCGAAGCAGAAGCCATCGTGCGGCGCGCCGAGCCGGCTGCCAGGCTGCTCGAGCAGCGCTCGGCTTTCATGCGTTACCGCGGTCAGGGCCACGAGATCGCCGTTGAGCTTCCGGTGCGCGACTTCACGTCTGCGGACCGGTCGGCCCTCAGGGAGCTCTTCGAGACCGCCTATCGCCAGCTCTACAGTCGATCGATCCCAGGCGTCGAGATCGAGATTCTCAGTTGGGTGGTCGCGGTGAGTGCCCCCGCCGAAGGGGATTTGGGCGCCCCGGTCCCCGAGCGGCCGGCCCAGCCAAAACCACGCTCGCGGCGTTCTGTCTTCGACCCGGATAGCGGCGACTTCCAGGAGGTGGCGATCTACCCGCGCGACGATCTTTCGCCTGGGGTGCGCATCAGCGGCCCGGCCGTCATCGCCGAGGACGAGACCTCAACCGTGGTGAGCCCACGCTTCGACGCCCGGATCGACCGGTTCGGCTATATTGAACTCATCCGCCGCGAGGCTTGAACATGGTTGCTCGCGCCAACGCTGCGCTCGCGCAGATCCATACCCAGATCATGTGGAGCCGGCTGATCGCCGTCGTGGAAGAGCAGGCGCAGACCATGCTGCGCACCGCATTCAGCACGTCCGTGCGCGAGGCAGGCGATCTTTCGGCCGGCGTGTTCGATCGCCACGGTCGCATGCTGGCGCAAGCGGTCACCGGCACCCCGGGCCACGTGAACTCGATGGCGAACGCGGTGCGGCATTTTCTCGACGTCTATCCGCTCGCGACCATGAAGCCCGGCGACCACTACATCACCAATGACCCGTGGCTCACCTCGGGCCATCTGCACGACATTACGGTGGTGTCGCCGAGCTTCTATCGGGGCGAAGCCGTCGGGCTATTCGCCAACACGATCCATGTCGTGGATATCGGCGGCCTCGGCATGGGTCCCGACGGCCGGCAAGTGTTCGAGGAGGGGCTCGCCATTCCGATCATGCCGCTCGCGCGCGAGGGCCGCATGAACGACGATCTGCTGCGCCTGGTGCGCGCAAACGTGCGCGAGCCGTTGCAAGTCGAAGGCGACATCTACGCGACGGCGGCGTCCAACGACGAAGGCAGCCGCCGGCTCATCGAGATGATGGACGAGTTCGAGATCGCCAATCTGGACCGGCTCGGCGATACGATTATAGAGGCCTCGCGCGAGGCCACGCTCGACCGCATCCGTGCGCTGCGGAAAGGCACCTATCGCAACAGCATGACGATGGACGGCTACGACAAGCCGCTCGTGCTCAACGCCGCCTTGACCATTTCTGATGACGGCATCCACGTGGACTTCGACGGCACGTCGCCGGCGTCGTCCCACGGCATCAATGTCGTCTACAATTATTGCCTCGCCTATACCGCCTTCGGCGTCAAATGCCTGGTGGCGCCCGACGTGCCGAACAATGCCGGCTCTCTCGCTCCGATCCGCGTCAGCGCACCGGAAGGCTGCGTGCTCAACGTGAAGCGGCCGTGGCCCGTCGCCGCGCGCCATACGGTCGGTCACATGCTGCCCGATGTCGTGTTTGGCTGTTTGCACCAGGTGCTGCCGGGCGGGGTGCCGGCGGAAGGCGCCTCCTCGCTCTGGAATCCGCAAATCTTCGGCGGCGGCTCATTGGTCGATGAGGTCGAGGAAGGAACGGACGCGAATGCGCTGCCTGAGTTCAGTACCGTGATCTTCCACTGCGGCGGGGCGGGGGCGCGGCCGACCAAAGACGGGCTCAGCGCGACCGCGTTCCCGTCGGGCGTGCGTACGATTCCCGTGGAAGCGACCGAGAGCGTGGCGCCGGTGGTGTTCTATCGGCGTGAATTCCGGGAGAGCTCGGGCGGTGCCGGTAAACTCCGTGGCGGCCTCGGGCAAGTGATCGAGCTCGGCGGCGCCGGCGCGGCCCCGATCGCGCTCTTGTGCAATTTCGAGCGCGTGCACAATCCCGCGCGCGGACGCGACGGCGGCCGTGCGGGCGCCCCGGGCGCGGTGGCGTTGCGCTCCGGCCGACCGATCCGTCCCAAAGGACGCCAGACCGTGCCCCCGCGCGACGCGATCCGCCTCGGACTGCCGGGAGGCGGCGGCGTCGGCGATCCGCGCACGCGCGACCCGCAGCGCGTGCTTGACGACGTGCTCGATGGCTTCATTACCGCGGAGGAGGCGCGGCGCGATTATGCTGTGGTCATCGATGCCGATGGACGGCTCGACTTGGCCGCTACCCAGCGTCTGCGAAAGGACGATGACTCGCCTGCAGGGGCCGTCTAATTCCCGAATCTGCCGCGGTTGTGCGGTGCGGAAAAATCGAGCTGCGGTCCCAGCGGCACGATTCCGGTCGGGTTCACGTGCCGCTGGCTTCCGTAGTAGTGCCGCTTGATGTGATCCACGTTCACGGTCGCGGCGACGCCTTCCTGCTGATAGAGGTCGCGCAGATAATTGGAAAGATTGGGATAGTCGATGATGCGGCGCAAGTTGCATTTGAAATGGCTGTAATAGACCGCATCGAAGCGAACGAGCGTGGTGAAT
>DASQXF010000143.1:0-73050 GCA_035639895.1 Xanthobacteraceae bacterium | reverse complement strand
CTCGTCACCGCCGCCGTTGGCGTGTTCGACGGTACACTCACCACGATTCGCGCCCGTGAGCGGAAAGAGGACGGAACGCCCAATCCAACCTACCGCTGCCTTTTCCCGGAGCCGCCACCGCCGGGCACGGTGCCTGCTTGCGCGGAGGCCGGTATCCTGGGTGCGCTGACCGGCGTGCTCGGCTCGCTGATGGCGCTCGAAGTGATCCGCGAGATCGTGGGCTTCGGCGAGGGGCTCGTCGGGCGCCTCCTCATGTTCGATGCGCGCGCCATGCGCTTCGAGACGCTCCACTACGAGTGGGACCCCTCCAACCCACTCTCGGGCGAGCATCCCACGATCAAAGATTTGTCGCTTCACGCCTGAGCGTTCCAGGAAACCGAAGTTAGGCGTCAGGACTCGGATCGGCCTACGTCCTGACGCCTTTCCCCCGATGCCTGATCTGTCACTTCGCCCAGGTCGCAACCACGGTAGTTCCCTTCACAACCGACCATTTGTTGTCACCGGCGGTGAGGATGCGAAAGCAATTGGGCTGGGAGCCTTTCCAGGTGGTGCAGAAGCCGTCCTTTGTCATTTTCCAAGTGCCTTCGGCCTTTGAGCCGCCGCCGCCGATCGGCTCACGGCTCATCTTGCCGTCGGCGCTGAATATCATCTTGTATTTGATGTTCGTCGCCGACGCGGTGAAGGGCTGGCCATTAAAGAAGGTCGCTTGGATTTCGTTCGGCGTAAGTGCTGCGGCAAAGGCAGGCCCCGTCAACGCGAGGACGGCGACGGCGGCCGCGAACGAAGCGCGCATCGGCGGCTCTCCCTACGATCGTGTTTGCGTCACGATACCGCAAATCGCACCGTCCTGCAGCACGGACCAGGGACCTGGCGTCGTCCTCACAGCATCGACGGCAGCACGCGATCGGGAGGACGGTGTCCGTCCAGGAAGGTCTTGATATTGACGATCACCTTCTCGCCCATGTCGATACGGCCTTCGAGTGTGGCCGAGCCCATGTGCGGCAGCAGGACGACCCTGCCCACGCGTGCGAGCTTGACCAGCTTCGGGTTGACGGCCGGTTCATGCTCGAAAACATCGAGGCCGGCGCCCGCGATATCGCCGGAGGCGATCAGGCGTACCAGCGCATTCTCGTCGATCACCTCGCCGCGCGCGGTGTTGACGATGTAAGCCTGCGGGCGGATGAGCTTGAGCCGCCGCGCCGACAGCAAATGAAAGGTTGCTGGCGTGTGCGGACAGTTGACCGAGATGATGTCCATGCGGGCGAGCATCTGATCGAGGCTCTCCCAATAGGTCGCGGTCAGCTCCTCCTCGATCTTGGGCGGTACGCGGCGGCGGTTGTGGTAGTGGATCTGCAGCCCGAACGCGCGGGCGCGGCGCGCTACCGCTTGCCCGATCCGGCCCATGCCGATGATGCCGAGACGCTTGCCCCAGATGCGGTGGCCGAGCATCCAGGTCGGCGACCAGCCAGGCCAGGGTTTGTCCTCACTCAGCACGGCGGCGCCCTCGGCAAGACGACGCGGCACGGCGAGGATGAGCGCCATGGTCATGTCGGCGGTATCCTCGGTAAGGACGCCCGGCGTGTTGGTTACGGTGATGCCGCGGCTAAGGGCGGTGACAACATCGATGTGGTCGACGCCGTTGCCATAGTTGGCGATCAGCTTGAGTTTATCTCCGGCCCTGCTCAGCACCGACGCATCGATGCGATCGGTCACGGTGGGCACCAGCACATCAGCGCTCTTGACGGTATCGGCGAGCTGCGCCGGCGTCATGGGCTTGTCGTCGAGATTGAGCTGCGCGTCGAACAGTTCGCGCATGCGCGTCTCGATGCTGTCCGGAAGCTTGCGCGTGACGACCACGAGCGGTTTTTTGCGCTGCGCCATCGTTTCCGACCCTCGCCACTTCGCCGCCACGGGACGGCATTCCCTCCGTTCAGGTCTCTTTAACCGCCGTGCTCGACACTGGCGTCCCTTTGACGCGGGTGGGGCACCCCTCTGTAACAGATGCAAGTGTGAAGACAAAGGCCCGTAGGATCGCTCTTCGCGAGCCGTCGGCATGTTGATCTGACGCCGTAGATCGATGAATTCAACGCACAATATCGATCGGCATGCGTGGGCAGCGGTTGTTGCGCTGACGGTGGCACTGCGCGTTACGCCGGTTTGCGCCGCAGGGGAACTTGCTATAGGGCCCAAGAGCGGATTACCGATGCCGCGGTTCGTGAGCCTCAAGCCGGATCGCGTGAACGTGCGGGGTGGTCCCACTCGTGATCACGAGGTGACGTTTGTCTATACGCGAGCCGGTTTGCCGGTGGAAATCACCGCCGAGTCCGACAACTGGCGGCGCATCCGCGATTGGGAAGGCTCGGAGGGTTGGGTCTACCACTCGCTACTGTCGGGACGCCGTACGGCGGTGGTCACGCCCAAGGACAAGAAAGAACTCGTGCCGCTCTACGACAAGGGCGACGGCAACGCCAGCGTCATCGCCAGATTGCAGCCCGGAGTATTGGCGGCGATCAAGCGCTGTACGGGCAGCTGGTGCCGCATTGCCGGACCGGGTTTCGACGGCTGGGCCCTGCAGGAGCAGCTTTGGGGCGTTTATCCGAACGAGAAGGTGGACTAGCTCAAAAATGCAAATGGGCGGGAAGCGCGGTCCAGCCGAATAAAAAACGAAGACCTGTCAGCGCGCCTTCCGGCGCAGGCGGACGACGACGTCGATGCGGGCCACCTCGTAGCCCTCCGGCGGGATGGGAGTCCTGCCCACGACCACGTCGGTGTCGGGGATATCGAGCAGATCGTTCTCACCCTCGATGAAGAAATGGTGGTGCTGCGACACATTGGTATCGAAATAGGTCTTCGAACCGTCAACGGCGACCTGGCGCAACAGTCCCACGTCAGTGAACTGGTGCAGCGTGTTATAGACAGTGGCCAGCGATACCGGCACCTTGGCGTTGGTTGCTTCCTCGTAGAGCATCTCGGCGGTGATGTGGCGGTCGCCCTTGCCGAAAAGGATCCAGCCGAGCGCCATGCGCTGGCGGGTCGGACGCAAGCCCACGTCCCGGAGCATGGATTTCACATCGTGCCATGGGCAGCCCGTGAGCGCGGAACGCACAGGCTTACCGACCGTACGCTCGGCGCCCTCCACCGCATTCGTAAAGACGACGGTGCGCGATGGGGTCATGGGCACAGGTGAACCTTTATGCTACTGGCAACGATTGTTGCATTTGTAACATATGGTGCCGAACATGCAACTCCTTCGCAAGAAGACTGGGGCGATTCTAATCTGCGGGATCTGGGCTATCTTGGCTAAGGGCTGGCTGGCTTTGCCCCCCTGGCGGCCTATGTTAGGAGTTCCACGCTTTGGGTATTGACCAGGCGGCCACGGACAGGATGCGGATGGCGAACCGGCGCAACAGCTTCGGATACGAGGACCTATTGGCCTGCGGGCGCGGCGAGTTGTTCGGCGCAGGCAATGCCCAGTTGCCCTTGCCCCCCATGCTGATGTTTGACCGCATCTCCGAGATCGCGGAAGCCGGCGGCGAGTACGGCAAAGGACTGGTTCGTGCCGTCCTCGATCTCAAGCCGGACCTCTGGTTCTTCCCCTGCCACTTCAAAGGCGATCCGGTCATGCCGGGCTGCCTGGGCCTTGACGCGTTATGGCAGTTGCTCGGCTTCTTCTTGGGCTGGCTCGGAGCGCCCGGCAGGGGACGCGCACTCGGGCTGGGGGAGCTGAAATTTTCCGGTCAGGTCCTGCCCTCCGTCAAGAAAGTGGTCTACGGCATCGACATCAAACGTGTCATGCGCAGCAAGCTTGTGCTTGGCATCGCCGACGGCTGGCTCTCGGCGGACGGCTCGATCATCTATCGAGCGATAGACCTTAAAGTCGGCCTGTTCCGCGACGAAGTGATGCAGCCGAGCGGAGGCTGACGGCTGCAGCAGGATTGACTGCGCGGGTCGTGATGCGCACGAGGCATTCATGAGACGAGTCGTCGTCACCGGGATGGGTATCGTCTCGTCGATCGGCAACAATACCCAGGAAGTGCTGGCGAGCCTGCGTGAAGCCAAATCGGGAATTTCGCGCGCCGATAAATACGCCGAACTCGGGTTTCGCTGTCAGGTGCACGGAGCGCCCACTCTCAATGCGGACGAGGCGATCGATCGCCGCGCCATGCGCTTCCTCGGCGGCGGCGCGGCCTGGAACCATGTCGCCATGGAGCAGGCGATCCGCGATGCCGGCCTCGAGGAGAACGAAATCTCCCATGAGACGACCGGCATCATCATGGGGTCGGGTGGACCATCGACGCGCGCGATCGTCGAGGCCGCCGACATCGCCCGCAACAAGAGTCCCAAGCGGGTCGGACCCTTCGCTGTGCCCAAGGCGATGTCGTCCACCGCATCGGCGACGCTTGCCACCTGGTTCAAGATCAAAGGCGTCAACTATTCAATCTCGTCGGCGTGCGCGACTTCGAACCATTGCATCGGCAATGCGGCAGAGATGATCCAGATGGGCAAGCAAGACGTAATCTTCGCCGGCGGCTGCGAGGAGCTCGACTGGACACTCTCCGTGCTCTTCGATGCCATGGGCGCAATGTCCTCGAGCTTCAACGAGACCCCGGAAAAGGCGTCGCGGGCCTACGACGTCGGTCGCGACGGCTTTGTCATCGCCGGCGGAGCGGGCGTCCTGGTCCTGGAGGAACTCGAGCACGCCAAGGCGCGCGGTGGGCGTATCTACGGCGAAATCGCCGGCTATGGCGCCACCTCGGATGGCTTCGATATGGTGGCGCCGTCGGGCGAAGGTGCGGTGCGCTGCATGCGGATGGCGCTCAAGGCCGTCAAGGCGCCAATCGATTACATCAACCCGCACGCGACCTCGACCCCGATCGGGGACATCAAAGAGATCGAGGCCATCCGCGAGGTGTTCGGCGAGCAATGTCCGCCGATTTCAGCGACGAAATCGCTCACCGGTCATTCGCTGGGGGCTGCCGGCGCGCAGGAGGCGATCTATTCCCTGTTGATGATGAGCAACGGCTTCATCTGCGAAAGCGCCAACATCGAGGATCTCGATCCCGCATTCGCGGGCGTGCCGATCGTGCGCGAGCGGCGCGATGGCGTGAAACTCGGCTGCGTGTTGTCGAACTCGTTCGGTTTTGGCGGTACCAACGCTTCGGTCGTGCTCAAACATCTCGATGTTTGAGCAATGCATAACGATCAATTCGGGCCCGTACGAGTGGCGGGCGCTAGTATGGAAAGTTCAGGCGCTATGACGCAGTTGATGCAGGGCAAGCGCGGGTTGATCATGGGCGTGGCCAACGACCACTCTATCGCGTGGGGGATTGCCAGGACGCTCGCTGCTCACGGTGCAACCCTCGCCTTCAGCTATCAGGGCGAAGCCCTCGGTCGACGCGTCAAGCCGCTGGCGGAATCGGTGGGCGCGTCGCTCGTGCTTCCCTGTGACGTCGAGCACATCGAGTCGCTTGACGCCGCATTCGCCGCCATTGCGGAGAAATGGGGGTCGCTCGATTTCCTCGTTCACGCCATCGCCTTCTCGGACAAGAATGAGCTCAAGGGCCGCTATGCCAACACCACGCGCGAGAATTTCGTGCGTACCATGATCATCTCCTGCTTCTCGTTCACCGAAGCGGCAAAACGCGCGGCGGCGCTGATGCCGGCCGGCGGCGCGATGCTCACGCTGACCTATAATGGCGGCCAGCGCGCGATGCCGAATTACAACGTCATGGGGGTTGCGAAAGCGGCACTCGAAGCATCGGTGCGCTATCTCGCGGTCGATTTCGGTCCAGCCGCTATCCGGGTCAACGCCATCTCCGCAGGACCGATCCGCACGCTTGCCGGTGCCGGCATCGGCGACGCGCGGCAGATGTTCGCCTTCCAGCAGCGCCACTCGCCGTTACGTCGGGGCGTGACGCTCGAAGAGATCGGGGGCGCGGCGCTCTATCTGCTTTCGGATCTCTCGACGGGGGTTACCGGCGACGTCCACTTCGTGGATTCCGGCTACAACGTCATCGCCATGCCCCATCCAGTCTCGCTCAAGGACGAGACCGCGGCGAACGAGCGCGCTATCGCCAAAGACGCGGCGCAGTAGAGTTCAGGTCCGCGCTATCTCCAGCGCGCATGTAGGTTGATCGCAATCAGGAAAGGCGACCATTCGGCCGCCCATCCCCGCACGAGGTTATTCCGCCCCGGCCGCCTCGCGCTCCTGATCGCCCCGCTGCTGCTCGGCTTCGGCCTTCTGCTTGGCTTCCAAATCCTCGCCGGTTGCCTGATCCACGACTTTCATGGAGAGGCGCACTTTGCCCCGTTCGTCGAATCCGAGAAGTTTTACCTTGACCTTATCGCCTTCCTTGACGACGTCGGTTACTTTCTGCACCCGGCGCGGAGCGAGCTGACTAATGTGCACGAGCCCGTCCTTGGCTCCGAAAAAGTTCACGAAAGCGCCGAAGTCCATCACCTTGACCACGGTGCCCTCGTAAATGTGACCGACCTCAGGCTCGGAGGCGATCGACTTGATCCAGTTGATCGCCGCCTTCATGGCGTCGCCGTTTGCGGACGCCACCTTCACTGTCCCGTCGTCGGAAATATCGATCTTGGCGCCGGTTTTTTCGACGATCTCGCGGATCACCTTGCCGCCGGAGCCGATCACCTCGCGAATCTTATCGACTGGAATGTTGAACACCTCGATGCGCGGCGCGTGCTCGCCGAGCTGAGCCCGGTGCTGGGCGATCGCCTTCGCCATTTCACCGAGGATGTGCATGCGCCCCTCTTTGGCCTGGGCGAGCGCAACCCGCATAATCTCCTCGGTGATGCCGGCGATCTTGATGTCCATCTGCAGCGAGGTCACCCCTCGCTCGGTGCCGGCGACTTTGAAGTCCATATCGCCGAGATGGTCCTCGTCGCCGAGGATGTCGGAGAGCACCGCATGCCGCTTGTCCTCGAGGATCAGGCCCATGGCAATGCCGGCAGTTGGGCGTGTGACCGGAACGCCCGCATCCATCAATGCCAGCGACGAGCCGCAGACGGTCGCCATCGAGGAAGAGCCATTCGACTCCGTGATTTCAGACACCACACGCAGTGTGTAAGGGAATTCGTGGTGGGGCGGCAGAATCGGATGAATGGCGCGCCAGGCGAGCTTGCCATGGCCGATCTCGCGCCGGCGCGGCCCGCCCAGCCGTCCGGTCTCGCCTACCGAGAATGGGGGGAAGTTGTAATGCAGGAGAAACGTCTCCTTATACGTTCCCTGCAATGCGTCGATCCACTGCTCATCCTCGCCGGTGCCGAGCGTTGCGACCACCAATGCCTGGGTCTCGCCGCGGGTGAAGAGCGCCGACCCGTGCGCACGGGGCAGCACTCCGACCTCGCAGGCAATCGGGCGCACCGATTTGACGTCGCGGCCGTCGATGCGCCGGCCCGTATCGAGAATGTTCCAGCGCACGATCTTGGCTTCGATTGTTTTGAAAACGTCAGCAACCTGCTGCGCGGGATACGGCGGCTTCTCCACGCCGTCCGGGCAGAAATGCGCCACTACCTTGGCCTTGGCGGCATCGACTGCTTGGTGGCGCTCCGCCTTGTTGGCGATGGCATAGGCCGCGCGCAAATCATCCTCGATCAGCGCGAGCATGTCTTTTTCCAGTGCCGAGGCGTCCACGACCTGCAACTCGCGCGGTTCTTTCGCCGCCTTTTCCGCGAGCTTGATGATGGCGTCGATCACCGGCTGGAAATGGCGGTGGCCGAACATCACGGCGCCGAGCATGACCTCTTCGGTCAATTCCTTCGCTTCGGATTCGACCATCAGCACCGCGTCCTGGGTGCCGGCGACGACGAGATCAAGATGGCTCTCGGTCATTTCGTCGAGCAACGGATTGAGCACGTATTCATTGTTGACGAAGCCGACGCGCGCCGCGCCCAGCGGGCCCATAAACGGTGCGCCCGAGAGGGTCAGCGCTGCCGAAGCGGCGATCATCGCCAAAATATCGGGATCGTTCTCGAGATCGTGCGACAGTGTGGTCACGATCACTTGCGTCTCGTTCCGCCAGCCCTCGGCGAACAGCGGCCGCACCGGGCGATCGATCAGGCGCGAGACAAGCGTCTCTTTCTCGGTAGGACGGCCTTCGCGCTTGAAATAGCCCCCGGGGATTCGGCCAGCAGCGTAGAATTTCTCCTGATAATCGACGGTGAGGGGCAGAAAATCGACGCCCTCCCGCGGTTCCTTGGCGGCGACTACAGTCGCCAGCACTTTGGACTCGCCGTAGGTAGCGACCACGGCGCCGTCGGCTTGGCGCGCGATCTTGCCGGTCTCTAGGACGAGCTTGCGCCCTCCCCAGTCGAGTTCAACACGATGGATATCGAACATTGCGGTCTTCTTTCATGGTTTTTGCGAAGGAGCGAAAGCCATGAGCAAGACGGCGAGAGGCTGCCGTCCGCGGCCATGCCGCAAACCGAGACAGCGTCCGGCGATCCTGCCATGGCCTTCGAGCCTTCCATCAAACGGATGGGCGATCATTCGGCCCATCTTCCAAGCCGGCAACGGTTCGCTGCCGGCGCAACAGCGGATTTGTCCCGGTATCCGCTTCAAAACGCGCGACCACGCCGCGCATAATTCTTCAACGGCGAATACCCAGCCGCTCGATCAACGACTTGTAACGCGCTGCGTCGACGCGGGCGAGGTAATCGAGAAGTTGGCGACGCTGGGACACCAGCTTGAGCAATCCACGCCGAGAATGGTTGTCCTTGACGTGGGTTTTGAAATGCTCGGTGAGGTTGTTGATGCGCTCCGAGAGGATCGCCACCTGCACTTCCGGCGATCCGGTATCGCCGTTCTTCGTCGCATAGGTCTTGATGACTTCGGCCTTGCGGCCGGAGGTTATCGACATCGGTTATCGTCCTTGTCCTGTCAGGTCTACGGTCGGCGGCCGGGCCGGGATGTCGTCCAGCGCGGTCGCCACAAGTAGGTTGCGCGGGCCAATGCCCGCGCAACGGGGCAATATCGCAAAATCCACCGCGACGCCAGCGGAAATTCGGGCGGCTACCTGGGCCGCCGCATAAAGCCACCACGTGGGGTTAAGGACTTTGCTAGCGCCTCTTTCGCCCCATCGTCAACCGCGCGGCAGATTGAATATGCGCCGCGGGCGCAATTCGCCTTTCTCTACCTGTGCCAGCGCGATCAGCGCGCCACCCGAGGAAACCGATACCCAGCCTCCCAGGACCGGCGCATCGCGCCCCCGCAGCAGTACCGCCTGACCACGTGCCAACCGGCCGGCATCACTGGAGCTCACCTGCAGTGCTGGCAACGCCGCCACCCCGGTTTCGACCGGCAGAAGGGCTCCTCGCTCGATCGCGGGGGCTTCCTCGGAGCGAAGACGTTGCAGTGCGTCCAGGCTCACGGCGATGTCCTCGTCGAAAGGGCCCACGGCGGTGCGGCGCAGCGCCGCGACATGACCGAGGCATCCGAGCGCACGGCCCAGGTCGCGGGCGAGCGCGCGCACGTAGGTCCCCTTCCCGCACTCGGCGAGGAGTGTTGCGTGATCCGGATCAGGCATCTGGATCAGTTCGAGACGGTGGATCTCCACCTGGCGTGGCGCGATGTCCACCGCTTCGCCGTCGCGTGCGAGATCATACGCGCGCTCGCCGTCGATTTTGACCGCCGAGAACCGTGGCGGCACTTGTGCGATTTGGCCGACGAAGCGCGGCAATAGCGCAGCGAGGGCGGCGGCACTCGGGCGTTCGGCGCTGCTTGCGGTGACGCGACCTTCGGCATCGTCGGTATCGCGCTCCTCGCCCCAGCGCAGGGTGAAGCGATAGACCTTGCGCCCCTCCATGACGAACGGAACGGTCTTGGTCGCTTCCCCAAGCGCGATCGGCAGCACGCCAGAGGCGAGCGGGTCGAGGGTGCCGGCATGGCCGGCGCGCTTCCCCTGGAACAGGCGCTTCACCAGCATTACCGCGTGGGTCGAACTCATGCCCACGGGCTTGTCGAGCACGACCCAGCCGTGCACGTCTCGCTTCTCGCGCTTGTGTATCTGCGCCGGCGCCGCCTCAGCGTTGACCCGCGTCAAGTGTCGTCGTCCGTCTTGTTGTCGAGATCGCGCTGCACCGCCGGCGTTCGCAACAACTTTTCGATTCGCTCGGCTTCATCGAAACGTTCGTCGAGGCGGAACCGAATCTCGGGGGCAAATTTCAAGTTGATGCGCCGAGCAATCTCGCCGCGCAGGAAGCGTTTGTTGCGTTCGAGCGCCGCCAGCACCGCATCGGCGTCGCGTCCGCCCAGCGGCACGATGTAGATGGTCGCGAGTTGCAGGTCCGCCGTCATGCGGACTTCCGGAACGGTGATCAGGTGGCCTTGGATCACGGGATCGTGCACGGCGCCACGCGTGAGCATATCCGCCAGCGCATGGCGTACGAGCTCAGCGACCCGCAGCTGACGCTGCGAGGGCTCGTGGCTCGTGCCGGGATCGCGCTGATGACGTCGGCGCGTCATGATCGTCCTAAATGCTCTTCATGCCCGGGATCGACCGTGCATCGAATGTGTTGCAAAGAGATCGTGCCCGGCGGTGACGGGCTAAACGCGCTTTGCGCGCGAGAAACTTGAACTTACAGCGAGCGTTGCACCGTCTCCACTCGGTAGCATTCGATGACGTCGCCGACCTTCATGTCCTGATAGTTTTCAAAGGCCATGCCGCATTCCTGTCCGGCGACCACCTCGCGCGCATCGTCCTTGAAGCGCTTGAGCTGGGAAAGCTTGCCCTCGTGCACGACAACGCTGTCGCGAATGAGCCGTACATTGGCGCCGCGCTCGACCACTCCGTCGGTGACGCGGCAACCCGCCACGTTGCCGACCTTGGAGACCTTGAAAATTTCAAGAATCGCCGCGCTGCCGAGCATGGTCTCGCGCACGGTCGGCGCCAGCAATCCGGACATCGCCTTTTTGACGTCGTCCACGAGGTCGTAGATGACGTTGTAGTAGCGCAACTCAATGCCGGCGTGTTCAGCCGACTCGCGTGCCTCCTTGTGCGCGCGCACGTTGAACCCGATGATCGGCACGCCGGACGCCTCGGCCAAGGTCACGTCGGATTCGGTGATGCCGCCGACGCCGGAATGGATCACGCGCGCGCCGACTTCGTCGGTGGTAAGCTTCTCGATGGCGCCGATCACCGCTTCCAGCGACCCTTGCACATCAGCCTTGACGATCAATGCCAAATCCTTGCGGCCCGCGGATTTGAGCTGGCTCATCATCTGTTCGAGCGAGCCGCGCATGCCGGTCGCGCGCGCGGCGATCTTGTCGCGCCGCTGCCGGGCACGGTAGGCGGTGACTTCGCGGGCGCGACCCTCCGACTCGACCACCGCCAAACGGTCGCCGGCCTCGGGTGTGCCGTTGAAGCCGAGAACTTCGACGGGCGTGGAAGGCGTCGCCGTCTCGACCGGCGCGCCGGTATCCGAAACCAGCGCGCGCACACGGCCCCACTCGGCGCCGGCTACGACGAGGTCGCCGCCCCGCAAAGTGCCACGCTGGACCAGCACGGTGGCGACCGGTCCGCGGCCGCGGTCGAGCTTGGCCTCGATCACCGTTCCTTCAGCCGGCCGGTTTGGATTGGCTTTAAGATCGAGGATTTCCGCCTGCAGGCCGATTGTCTCGAGCAGCCGATCGATGTTGAGTTTCTTGGTCGCCGACACCTCGACATCGAGGACTTGGCCGCCCAGGGATTCGACCTGGACCTCATGCTGGAGCAGTTCCGTGCGCACCCGTTCCGGCTTGGCGTCCGGCCGGTCGATTTTGTTGATCGCGACGATCATCGGAACTTTCGCCGCCTTGGCGTGATTGATCGCCTCAACCGTCTGCGGCATGACGCCGTCGTCGGCGGCCACCACGAGCACGACGATATCGGTCACTCTGGCGCCGCGCGCACGCATGGCACTGAAGGCGGCGTGGCCGGGTGTGTCAATGAAGGTGATCTTGTTGCCCGAGGGCGCGGTGACTTGGTAAGCGCCGATATGCTGGGTAATACCGCCCGCTTCGCCCGCCGCCACGTTGGTCGAACGAATGGCATCGAGCAGCGACGTCTTGCCGTGGTCGACGTGGCCCATGACGGTCACGACCGGGGGGCGCGACACTAAGAAGGCAGGATCGTCGGCAACATCGAACAGGCCTTCTTCGACGTCGGATTCAGCCACGCGCTTGACCGTATGACCCATTTCCTCCGCGAGAAGCTGGGCTGTGTCGGCGTCGATCACATCATTGAGCTGCGCCATATGACCCTGCTTCATCAGCAGCTTGATCACATCCACGCTGCGCTCGGCCATGCGGTTGGCGAGTTCCTGAATGGTGATGGTTTCCGGGATAGTGACCTCGCGCACGAGCTTTTCTTTTGGTTCGTCCGCCGTGTGTCCCTTCAGCCGCTGCACGCGGCGGCGAAAAGCCGCGACCGAGCGCTCGCGCTCTTCGTCGGCGCTGAGCGCGGTTACCACGGTGAGCCGGCTGCGATTCTTCTGCGCTCCACTGCGAGGCGCCCTTGGCGCCGGCGCGGGTCGCGCGGTGCCAGGACCGCGGCGTGTGCGCGGAACATCGTCTTCGTCCGGCTCGAGCGCGGGCCGCGCGCCCGGCCTTGCAGTCAAGACGGTGTCCTCGCCGAAGCGTTTCTTCGCTTCCTGCTCGGCCTTGAGCTTGGTCTCGAGGTCGTGCTTGCGGCGCCTCTCTTCTTCGGCCTTGCGCGCCTCGGCGGCCTCGCGCTCGGTTCGCTCGGCGGCCTCGCGCATGCTGCGGACGAATGCTTCCTCTTCCGCAATCTTGCGCTCTTCCGCTTCTCGTAGCCGGGCGTCGTTGAGCGCGTGGACGCGCGCCTTCTGTTCTTCTTCGGTTAAGCTCCGCAACACCATGCCGCCGGACGGCTTGGAGGGCGGGGGCGATATGGTCTGGGTGGCGGCGGCGGTCGCCGGCGCCGCCGTCTTGCCCGAACGCTTGGCAGGAGCAGGCGTGGCCGCTTCGGCCTTCGCGCGGGTCGGCGCGCGGCTTTTCACCTTCTCCACCACCACCGCCTTGGTGCGGCCATGGCTGAAGCTCTGGCGCACCACGCCCTGCTCGACTCCCCGCCCTTTCAGGGTCAAGGTCTTCGTCGGGGTGACGCTCAGCTTCTTTTCGCCAGTTTTTTCCGTCGTTTCAGCCATTCCAATCCCAACTCCGAGCTCGCGCCCGTTTCATTATGTTCCCGCCGCGCACATCGGCCCCGTTGCCGGCGTGACGTCCACCGATCGGGAGCCCGTTCGGAAACGCTCGAGGCGCGCGGCACGCGCCAGAAACGTCTCGCTTTCAGGACCGGCGAGCAGGGCTGCATGTATCACATTTGCCCGCCCCAATGCCAAATCCAATTGCGCCGAGGTAAATGCACCGATCACGGCGATTTCCGCCGCGTCCGCGCGCCGGCGCAAGGCGGCCGTGAGCTTTTTCACGCCATCGGGAGCGGCTTCGACAGCGTCGAGAAGTGCGACGACCTGGGCGCGAGCGAGCGCCGCTTCGACATTGGTAAAGCCGATCGCGACCTTGCCCGCCTTGTGGCAGATCGCGAGACCGTCGAGCGCGGTGCGTTCGATCAGACGCTCCGTCGCTTGCACGAGATCGGGGCCAAGGCGCACGTCACGCTTGAAGGCGCGTGCAAAGGCCTTGCGTGTAATCGCGGTGTGCACCGCCGCGCGGGTCGCCGTGATCCAGATCCCGCGCCCGGGTAGTCGGCGCTTGAGATCCGGCACCGGAGTGCCGTCCGGCCCTATGACAAAGCGGATCATCTCGTCGACGGGTCTGATCGCTCCCGTGGCGGCGCAAAACCGCTGCGTCCCTGCCGCGCGCTTGCGCGGCCCAAGATCGAGTGCATCATCGTGCGGTCGACCAAGCATTCGATGTCCTCAGGCCGGTGTCGCAGTCGGCTCGACGACGCCCTCGTCCTCGCCGGGAGGTGGCGCCAAATCTTCTTCCTTGATCCAGCCAGCCTTGACGCGCGCCTGCATGATCAGGGCTTCGGCGTCGTCGCGCGACAGATCGAAGCCGTCGAGGGCGCCCGGATAGCGCATCGTCTCGCCGTCCTTGCGTTCGCTCCAGCCGAAGAGGTCGTCGGTGGCGCAACCGGCCAAGTCCTCGATCGTTTTGATGTCGTTCTCGCCCAACTTCACCAGCATGGCGGTGTTGACACCTGGGATATCCTTGAGCGCGTCCTCAACACCGAGCTGCTTGCGCTGTTCGTCAAGCTCGGCTTCCTGTCGAGCGAGATAGTCGCGGGCCCGCGTCTGCAATTCGCCCGCGGTCTCTTCATCGAAACCCTCGATTCCCGCGAGCTCCTTCTCGTCCACCATGACGAGTTCCTCGACCGAGTTGAACCCCTCGGAAGCGAGCAGCTGACCGACCACTTCGTCGACGTTGAGCGCCTCGATGAACAGCTTGGTGCGCTTTTCGAATTCGGCCTGGCGGTGCTCCGACTCTTCCTGCTCGGTGACGATGTCGATGTCCCAGCCGGTAAGCTGTGAGGCGAGTCGGACATTCTGGCCGCGCCGGCCGATTGCAAGCGAGAGCTGCTGGTCGGGAACGACCACTTCCATCCGATGGCGATCTTCGTCCAGGACGACCTTGGCCACTTCCGCAGGCGCCAGAGCATTGACCACGAAGTTGGCGGGATCCGCGGTCCACGGAATGATGTCGATCTTCTCCCCCTGTAGCTCGTTGACCACGGCTTGCACGCGAGAACCGCGCATGCCGACGCAGGCGCCGACCGGATCAACCGACGAATCCCGGGAAATCACTGCTATCTTCGCACGCGAGCCGGGATCGCGCGCCACCGCCTTGACCTCGACGATTCCGTCGTAGATCTCCGGCACTTCCTGTGCGAACAGCTTGGCCATGAATTGCGGGTGGGTGCGCGACAGAAATATCTGTGGCCCACGCGGTTCGCGGCGCACATCGTAGATAAAAGCGCGGATACGATCGCCATTGCGGAACGTTTCTCGCGGCAACAATTCGTCGCGGCGCACGATTGCCTCGCCACGGCCGAGATCGACGATCACGTTGCCGTATTCGACCCGTTTGACGATGCCGTTGACGATATCGAAAATGCGATCCTTGTATTCCTGGTATTGGCGATCGCGCTCGGCTTCGCGAACCTTCTGTACGATCACTTGCTTCGCCGACTGGGCTGCAATGCGGCCATATTCGAGCGGCGGCAAGGCTTCGGCGATATAGTCGCCGACCTGCGCGGCGGGGTTGCGCTTTTTTGCATCCTCGAGCGCAATCTGCGTCGCATCGTTTTCGACTTGATCTACCACCAGCAGCAGGCGTGAGAGCCGCATCTCGCCGGTCTTCGGATTGATCTCGGCGCGCACTTCAGTCTCGCTGCCGTAGCGCGAACGCGCCGCCTTCTGGATCGCATCCTCCATGGCGGTGATGACAATGCTGCGGTCGATCGCCTTCTCGCGTGCAACCGCGTCAGCGATTTGCAGCAGTTCCAGCCGGTTGGCGCTCACGGCCATCGGTTAGTCTCCTTCGTTCTGAGCCTCGTCCCGGTAATCGACCGGCGTAGGCTGTCTGGGTGGAGCTTCGGACGTCTGACGGCCCTCGGCCCCTCGATCTCTGTTCTGCGCCCGCTGCCGCCGTGCCGCACGTTCTGCCGCTTTGCCGCGCCTAAGCGACTCGGCAATCAAGTCGTCGGTGAGGACAAGCTTGGCTTCCGCCATTTCCTCGATCGGCAGCAGAACTTCGTCTGCTTCACCGGGTGCGGCGTCGTCGCGCCGAAGGCATGCGGCGTCATTCTCCATCCCCAGCAGCACGCCGCGAAACCGACGGCGCCCGTTGATCGCGGTCGCCATTTCCACCTTGATGCGATGCCCGGCGAAGCGGGCGAAATCCGAGCGCCGCACCAGCGGGCGATCCATGCCCGGCGAGGATACCTCCAGTCGATAGGGCCGATCGATCGGATCCGCCACGTCGAGCACCGGCGAGAGCGCGCGCGAGACCGCCTCGCAGTCCTCGACCGTCATCGTGCCGTCCGGACGCTCGGCCATAACCTGCACCGTGCAGCCATCCAGCCCGGAGATTTTCACTCGCACGAGGCGATACCCGATCCCTGCCAGGACGGGCTCGCTGATGGCGGCCACGCGTGCGGCAATACCCTGCTCGCCGATCAGGCGCGGCTCGCCATTTGCCTCGATGATGTCGGTCGCTGCCGTCATTCAGCTCTGCCGGGCAACCTTGTTTAACTGCCGTCCCGGTACGACCGGGCCCAATTTCGGTAACAAAAAAGAGCGGGTCCCGGGGGGAACCCACTCTCAAAAACCGACCGGACCACATCCGACCGTTATGAGACATCCAATAGCTGGACGAGGCAAATATAGCGATTTGCCGCGGGTGCGCAAGGGGCTGCAGCCAAGCCAAGCTTCGATTAACTAACCCTTCCTTCAGATTCCGCCCCTAACCTTTCGACCACGCACCGCGTCAATTCTTCTCGAGTCACCTTGCTTTCGAACCTGACAATGTCCGCGCACGTCCTGCACATTCCAGAACTGGATGAGCTGATCATGCGCGGTTCACGCGAGCGGCAGGCCGAAACGCTCGAACGCGTGACCGCATTTTTCCTCGATGGGGCGAGTCGCTTCAATGAGGATCATGTCCAACTGTTCGATTTGGTGTTCACCCGCTTGATCGATCACATCGAGAATACGGCGCGCAGCGCTCTGTCCTGTCGGCTCGCGCCTCTCGGCAATGCGCCGGCCGCGGCGGTGCGCCGCCTCGCGCGCGATGATTCGATTGCGGTTGCGGGTCCCGTGCTGAAGCAGGCACGGCGCCTATCCGAAACCGACCTCGTCGACGTCATCCAGAACAAGAGTCAAGCGCATCTGCTCGCCATCTCCGGTCGGGCCCACCTCGCCGAGCCGGTGACCGACGTGCTCGTGCGGCACGGTGACCAGGAGGTATTGCGCAGCTTGGCGGAGAATCGCGGCGCACGTCTATCCCGTGACGGCTTTTGCGTTCTGATGGAGCGCGCGGAAACCGATCCCGTGCTGGCTGAAAAGATCGTGCTGCGGCCCGACGTTCCGCCGCGGCTGCTGCACGAGCTGCTGCTTACGGCCACTCATGCCGTGCAGCGGCGGCTCGTCCCACGGACGGTATCCGAAAAGCGGCCCGAGATTCGACTGGTGTCGGCGAAAGTCTCGAGTGAAACAGAGGGACCTATCAAGGCCCGCGACTACTCACACGCGCAGCGCAGCGTTGCGGCGCTACTTCGAGAGGGCAAGCTCGACGAGGCGCGCCTCGTCACGTTCGCAGAGAATGGAGAATTTGAGCCAATGATCGCCGCATTGGCCTCGCTTTGCGCCGTACCTATCGAAGTGGTGGATCGCCTCATGGGGGCGGAGAAGCCCGATCCGGTGCTTATCCTTTGCAAGTCGGCGGGCTGGGCCTGGACGACCACCGCCGCTATCCTCAAGATACGGCCATGCAACGCGCGAGCATCAAGCGAAGATTTCGACGCCGTCCGCGCCGACTTCGACCGCCTGTCGGCCGCGACCGCCCGGCGCGTCGTGCGGTTTTGGCAGGCGCGATCAGATGACCGACCGCGGACGACTGACAATAGGTAAAGTTAAAACTCACGCGTTTTCCTGCCTTGTGCGCCGTCGCACATCGGACCCCCGGCCTCCGTGCGTCCTGCGGAAAGTCAGATAGCAGGGTGCGCGGCCTTCACGCTTTGCCTTGGCTTCGTAGCGGGTGCCGGAGAAGCCGGGCCACGCATGGCGCCAGTCGCCGGCACGTTCTGCCGTCCAGGTGAAGTGGGGCGATTGGATCACACGTTTCAGGGCCCAGGCCGCATAGTCCGGAACGTCGGTTGCAAAATGGAGCTCCCCGTCCGGCTGCAGAATGCGTGCGATCGCGGAAATGCTCTCCTCCTGGACGAAGCGTCGCTTCCAATGCCGCCGTTTCGGCCAGGGATCCGGGTAGATCAGGTCGACGCACGCGAGCGAAGCCGCCGGCAACCATTGAAGCAGGGATGTCGCGTCATCGAAATGCAACCGGATATTAGAAAGCTTCTTCAGCTCGATGGCCGCGAGCGCCTTGGCCATTCCGTTGACGAACGGTTCGACCCCGATGAAACCAGCGCGCGGGCGCTGTTCGGCCTGGGCGATCATGTGCTCTCCGCCGCCGAATCCGATCTCCAGCCGGACCTCATCCACCGGATTGGGGAACAGGGCTGCCAGATCGGCTGGGGCGGGCGCGGTCAAGTCAAGGGCGAGCCGCGGCAGCAGACTATCGAATAACTGCGCCTGACGCGGCCGCAAGGCATGACCCTTGCGACGCCCGAAAAAGGCGCCACGCCGCGCATTCCCTTGATCGGATGTGGACATGGCGGTCACGACACCCGCCATGGTGGACCCCTCACGCGCTTGCGTCGACCGGCTTAGGCGACCGCGGTCCTGATGTCTTTCACCAGGTCGGTCTTCTCCCAGAAGAAGCCGCCGTCCTTCTCCGGCGCACGACCGAAATGGCCGTAGGCGGCGGTGCGGCGGTAGATCGGCCGGTTCAGCTTGAGCGTGCGACGGATGTTGGTCGGCGTAAGCCGCAAGATTTCGGGCAACGCTTTTTCGAGCTTCCTTTCGTCGACCTTTCCGGTGCCATGCAGATCGACCAGCAGCGACATTGGATCGGCGACTCCGATGGCATAGGCGATCTGGATGGTGCAACGTTCGGCGACACCGGCGGCGACGACGTTCTTGGCGAGATAGCGCGCGGCGTAGGCAGCCGAGCGGTCGACTTTGGTCGGATCCTTGCCGGAGAAGGCGCCGCCGCCGTGGGGCGCGTAACCGCCGTAAGTGTCGACGATGATTTTGCGGCCAGTTAGCCCGCAGTCGCCGTCAGGCCCGCCCACAACGAAATTGCCGGTGGGATTGACCAGGAAATCGTTCGCTCTCTTGGGCATCCAACCGTCCGGCAGCGCGGAAGCCACGGCATCGCCGATCAAGTCCTTGACCATTGCCGGCGAGTACTTTTTGCTGTTGCGGGTCTCGGCATTGTGCTGAGTCGAGACGACCACCTTGGTACACCCAATCGGCTTGCCCTCGACATATTGCACCGTCACCTGGCTCTTCGCGTCGGGTTGCAGATCGAACAGCTGCTTCGAACGACGCTTCTCTGCCAGGACCTTCAGGATCTTGTGCGCGAAGTAGATAGGGGCCGGCATGAACGAGCCCTTCTCGTACACCTCGCTTTCAGTGCAGGCGAAGCCGAACATCATGCCCTGGTCGCCTGCACCCTCTTGCTCCTCGCCTTTCTTCTTTTTGGCGTCGACGCCCCGGGCAATGTCAGGCGATTGGCCGTGCAGCAGCACCTCGACGTCGGCGCCATGATAGGAGAATCCGTTCTGGTCGTAGCCGATATCACGCACCACTTTGCGCGCGATCTCGCTGATCAACTCGCGGTTAACAACGGCGTGGCCACCGTACTTGGTGAATAGCGGCGCCTGCCCGCGACCCTCGCCGGCAATGACGATCTTGTTGGTAGTGCAGAGCGTCTCACAGCCGAGCCGCGTATTCACCAGGCTGTCGTCGGCGATACCGAGCTTGATGTCGTTCTCGATGAATGCGTCGAGGATCGCATCCGAAATCTGATCGCAGACCTTGTCGGGATGACCTTCGGAAACAGATTCGCTGGTGAAGAGATAATTGACGTGTGACACTGAAAAGAACTCCCCTCCGCAGGCGCGATGGCAACGCTCACCGGCTGGTTAAGCCTGCAGTGTTTCTTGCAGCGTCCCCGCACGGGGTCAAGGTGTGGGCGAAGCGTGGGCCGACCCACGAGAACCGTGGGCCCGGCCGGCTTTTGTCCGCTCCTCAGTCATCGTCACCGGCGATCTCCTCGACGAGATCGACGATGCGGCGCCTAAGCTTGGGCTCCTTAATGCGCATGAAAGCCTTGGTCAGCGAGAGCCCTTCGGAGGTGGCGAGGAAATCCGAGACATAGGCGGGGGAGGGCGCTTCTTTCATTCCATCCACCGAACTGTGCAGGCTGGGCGCTCCTTCAAAGAAGAACGCCACCGGCACTTGCAGGATGTGGGAGATCTGCTGCAACCGGCTTGCCCCGATACGGTTAGTGCCCTTTTCGTATTTCTGCACTTGCTGGAAAGTGAGGCCGAGCGCGTCGCCGAGCTTCTCCTGGCTCATGGCAAGCATCATGCGACGCATGCGCACCCTGCTGCCAACGTGCCTGTCGATCGGGTTTGGAGCCTTTTTGGCGGCGGCCATAACAATCTCCTATGGAACTCGCTAATGTTCCCGCTGGGCGGCCGGAACGCAATCGTATTCCGAGCAAAATCGGCGAGCACTGCAAAAAATTGTTGAAAGCTAAACATGGCTGGGATCTCCATAAATGCTTTAATATACAGTGGAATCTTCAATTTGTTGCAATTGTAACATGGCGGGCGAAAGTTGTAATCGGGCGACGCCTATTACAACCTCCAATTGGCAAGCCGCCCTGGCGTCAGCGCCGCCCGAGGCGCCAGCGCGAACGTATGACCCACAGGAAGGCGATGCCCAGTACTGCACCCACGGGTCCGTCGCCTAGGCGGGCATAGGGCGCTGCAGGGATAGCCTGCGGCAGAGGCGCATCGAGCACGCCCTCGCTGCCGAGCGGCAGCGATTTAACGATTCGTCCGAGTGGATCGACCACTGCGGAAATTCCGCTATTCGCGACCCGTACCAGCGGGAGGCCTTCTTCGATTGCGCGTATGCGCGCCTGCTGAAAATGCTGGTACGGACCGGCGCTCGCGCCAAACCAGCCGTCATTGGTGAGGTTGAGCAGCCAGCCTGGGCGCTCCCCGGTTCCCACCACGGATGGCCAGCCGAGATATCGGCCGACATGGCGATAAAGCCATCCCTCCTGGTCCGTGCGCGGAACCGCGTCGCCGGGAAAAATGATCTCGTAACAGATCAGCGGGAGGAAATTCGGCGCTCCCGGCACGGGGTGGTTGCGCCGACGATCGCCGGGGATGAATCCGCCGCGCACCTTGGTAAGCTGCATGAGACCGAGCCGCTCGAGCAGATCCTGAAACGGCAGGTATTCGCCAAAAGGCACGAGATGGAGCTTGTCGTAGACCGAAAGGATCGAGCCGTCGTGGCCGATCACGTAAATCGAATTGTAGGCGCGTGTGATGACGGTTCCGGGCGGGCTGTCCGGCGGGCGAATCGCGCCGGTAATGAGCACCGTGTCCGGCGGTAGGAGCGCTGCGATCTGTGCAAGCGCATCGGTTTCGCGCACGAGGAAGAATGGGAACGCCGACTCCGGCCAGATCAGAATGGTTACATCGCGCAGGCCGCCCGGCTGATCCGACAGGGCGAGATAGCGCCTCATCACCTCCTGCTTCTGTGAATAGTTGAACTTCTCGTCCTGCTGCAGATTGGGTTGCATGATGCGAAGCCGCACGCCCTCGACGAAGCGTGTGGGGGTGCGCTCCAGCCGCATGGCCCCATAGACCGCTAGTGCCGCGATCGCGGCCGTGCTCAGCGCGGGAGCCAGCCACGGCCACCTGGTATCCAGCCGACTGTCGGCGAGCACGGCCGGTGACGAATAAACGGCGACGGCGAGAAACGTGAGGCCCCAGATGCCGATGAGGGCCGCTCCCTGGGCGAGCCAGAGCGGAGAGATCAGTTCATAGCCATAGGCATTCCAGGGAAAGCCACTGAACAGGTGGCCGCGCAGCCATTCCGCAATCGTCAAGGACACCGCGAGCGCGAGCACACGGGTCGCACCACGCGTCCAGATCAGTCGCGCCAGGACGAGCCCGAGTGCCGTGTAGACCGCCATGGCGGCCGGGAGTGCAGTCACCGCGAATGGCAGGAGCCAGCCGAACGTCTTGGCGTCCACCAGAAATGCATGACCGATCCAATAGAGCCCGGCGAGAAAATAGCCGAACCCGAACCACCAGCCTGCAGCCGCCGCGGCCAGCACCCCGCGCGGGCCGGCTCCGGCTGTGCCGTCGACGAGCCAGATCAGGATCGGAAAGGTGATGAAAGGGACCGGCCAAATATCCGTCGGCGGTAGTGCTAGCGTCGAGGACGCGCCGGCGAGAAAGGCGATGAGAATGCGCCACCATCCCTCGGCCTGTACGATCGCATCGGCGAGGCGGCTGAGCGTCACGGCCGGTGGGCGGATTTGGATGGTGCGCTATCGGAGGAACGCTTGTCAGTGTCCTCGCCGGTTGCTGGCGGCGAGAACGGGGATACGCTCGTCGGTGCAGGCGCGGCCTGCCGCCGTGTCACTGGCCGGCCGCCGTTTTGCTTGTCGAGCCCTCGGTAGATCTTGAGCTTCTTCACGCGTCGCGGATCGGCATCGAGAATCTCGAGCTCGAAAGGGCCGGGTCCCGGAACAAGCTCCCCGCGCACGGGCACACGGCCGATCCGGGTGGCGACGTATCCGGCGAGGGTGTCCACTTCCTGGGTCACGTCGCCAACATCGAATTCGGCGCCGATGATCGCAGTGACGTCCTCGAGACTCGCGCGAGCGTCGGCCAGAAACGAGCCGTCGGACTGGCGCACCACGCCCGGCGGCGTATCCTCGTCGTGCTCGTCGGCGATGTCGCCCACGATCTGCTCGACGATGTCTTCGATGGATACCACGCCGTCGGCGCCGCCATATTCATCGACCACGAGGGCGAGATGGATGCGGGTCGTCTGCATCTTGGCGAGCAGATCCAGGACCGGCATGGAGGGCGGCGCATACAGAATTTCACGTACGATCTTTGCCGCCGAAAGCGGCATCGATAGATCGATGGCCTTGAGATCGAGGCCGGCGGGCAGCGGCTTTTTGCGGCGCCGGTTGGCCGTTCCGGTAACCGTGGCGCGCACGGTCATGAGGGCGACGAGGTCTCGGATATGGACCATCCCGGCGGCGTCGTCGAGAGTCTCGTCATAGACGACGAGCCGTGAATGGCCGGCGCTCTCGAACACCTTCATGAGCTCGCCCAGCGCGATGTCCCGTTGCACGCCGATAATGTCGGCGCGCGGCACCATCACATCCACGACGCGGCGCTCGCGCAGTCCAAGGATGTTCTTGAGCATGGTGCGTTCGGCCGGCGAGAATCCCGTGTCGCCGGCACCCTCCAGCACATCCTTGAGGTCGGCACGGATGGTGTTGTTCGACTTCCAACGGAAGATCGTCCGCAGTGCGCGCGTGAACCAATTGTCGGCGCTTTCGGGCGCGGCTTGACTCGCCTGTGGTATGAGCGCGGGCAGATTGCGGATCGCGCTCGGGTCGCTCGAAGTTGGTGGGTCTACGTCAGGCATGGAGACTAGATAGCGCTACGCGCAACGTAGGGATCGGGCACGTCGAGCCGGGCAAGGATGGCGGTTTCGAGTCTTTCCATTGCGGCTGCCTCCTCGTCCGCCGCGTGATCGTAGCCGGCGAGATGCAGGAATCCATGCACTGCCAAATGGGCAAGATGATGCGCAAAAGGTTTATGCTCCGCGCGCGCTTCACGTTCCGTGGTCTCGTAGGCGATCACGATATCACCGAGCAGGCGCGCTATTCCACGAGCCCCGCGCGGTTCGTTGGCGGGGAAGGACAGCACATTGGTCGCGGCATCCTTGCGGCGCCAATCGCGATTGAGCGCACGGATCGCTGCATCGTCGCTCAGTACGATGGCAAGTTCGCCCACTGCGGTTGACGTCGCCGATGCCGCCTCGCCAATCGCCCGGCGAAGCAGCGCCTTGACGCCGCGTTGCGCGCTCCAGAGCGGGGATGCAATCACGATGTCGACCGCAGGCCGCACCCCCCGCCGCACAGGCGACCGCGCGCGCCGTTTGCGTGTCACGAACGTCATCCTCCCTCCCCGCTGGCGGGGAACGCCGCACAAGCCGCAGAGACTCATTCCTTGATGTCGCGTCCGCGCGCTGGCTTGAGCGCTGCCTTGTCATAGGCGTCGACAATCCGCGCCACAAGTTCGTGTCGGACGACGTCCTCGGCGGTGTAGACGATGTGACCAATTCCTTCGACGTTCCTAAGAAGTCGCGTCGCTTCCGCGAGGCCGGAGGTCTGTCCAGGCGGCAAATCGACCTGGCTCGGATCGCCGGTGACAATCATGCGGCTGTTCTCACCCAAGCGCGTGAGAAACATCTTCATTTGCATCGTGGTGGTGTTCTGCGCCTCATCGAGGATGATGACCGCGTTCGACAGCGTGCGCCCGCGCATAAAAGCGAGCGGCGCAATTTCGATCTCGCCGGTCTGAAGCGTGCGCTCGACGATCCGCGGGTCCATCAGGTCGTACAGCGCGTCGTAGATCGGGCGTAGGTAAGGATCGACCTTCTCACGCATGTCGCCGGGCAAAAATCCGAGTCGCTCGCCCGCCTCGACTGCCGGGCGCGAGAGGATGATGCGATCAACCTCCTTGCGCTCGAACAGTTGCACCGCGTGGGCGACGGCGAGCCAAGTCTTGCCTGTGCCCGCCGGCCCGGTTCCAAAGACCAGCGCGTGGCGGCGCAACGCGCGGATATAAGCGTCTTGCGCCGCGGTGCGCGCACGCACGGCGCGCTTGCGCAGGTTGATCTCCTCGAAGCTCGGCCGTGCGGTCGCGGGATCGTAGTCGAACAGGGAACCCTGCGCGATTGCCAATCGGATCGCGCCTTCGACATCGCCGGACACCAGCTCATCGCCTCGCCTGAGCTGCTCGTAAAGACCTTCGAGTACCCGGCGTGACCGCTCCACGCCGTCGCGCGAGCCGGCCAGGGTGACGTGGTTGCCGCGTTGCTCGGCGACCACGCCGAGTCTGCGCTCGATCAGGGCCAGGTTCTGCCCGTACTGGCCGAATAACAGAGATGCGAGCCGGTTGTCGTCGAAGGCCAGCACGATCTGAGTGGCAGCGTTATCGCTGGTTGCGGACGAAGATACCAACGATCCGCTGTCCGATCGGGGGGAGCGCAACGGTTCACGCCTCCATGAGCATCGGTTCTACACCCGCGGCGGATTCCTCAAGCGCGCCGAATAAGCTGTTGGCCCCGATTTCCGTGACCCTTACCGCCGCAATGTGACCGATCGTTGTCGTTGGGCCCATGACCTGAACCGGCTGCAGATATGGGGAGCGCCCGACGATCTGGCCAGGATAACGCCCGGACTTTTCGAACAGGACATCGAAGGTACGGTCACGGCATTGCGCGTTGAACGCGGCCTGATGACGGTTGATCGCCGCCTGCAGGCGCTGGAGCCGTTCCGATTTCACAGCCTCTGGTATCTGATTCGGCATGTCCGCGGCCGGCGTTCCAGGCCTAGGCGAGTATTTGAAGGAGAAGGCATTGGCGTAGCCCACCTCATCCAGCAGCGACAGTGTTGCGCGAAAGTCCTCCTCGCTCTCCCCGGGAAAGCCGACGATGAAGTCGGAGGAGAACGCCATTTTTGGCTGGGCGGTGCGCACGCACGCGATAGCTTCAAGATAAGCGGCACGGGTGTGGCGGCGGTTCATGCGCTTGAGGACGTCGTCGGAACCCGATTGCACCGGCAGGTGCAGGTAAGGCATCAAACCGGGCAGGTCGCGATGCGCCGCGATCAGGCTCGCGTCCATGTCGCAGGGATGGCTCGTGGTATAGCGCAGCCGCACGATCCCGGTGATATCTGCGACACGTTCCAGCAATCGCCCGAGGGTCCAGGATGCGCCGTCGGGCCCTTCACCGTGATAGGCATTAACGTTCTGGCCGATCAACGTGACTTCACGCACTCCTGCGTCGGCCAGCCGCTCGACCTCGGCGACAATCTTTATCACCGGCCGCGATACCTCGGCGCCCCGCGTGTACGGCACGACGCAGAAGGTGCAGAATTTATCGCAACCTTCCTGGACCGTGACAAAAGCACTGACACCGCGCGCGCGTATTGCCTCGCGGGTTGGTGCCTTAAGGACATCGAACTTGTCCTCGACCGGAAATTCGGTATCGACCACCGCCCCTTCACGCTCGGCCCTGGCGAGCAATTCGGGCAGGCGGTGGTAGCTTTGCGGGCCGAGCACCAGGTCCACCACCGGCGCCCGCCGGACGATCTCCTCGCCTTCGGCCTGAGCGACACACCCCGCAACCGCAATGGTCACGCGGCGTCCCTCGCGCGCGGCAGCCGATTTGAGCGCACCGACGCGGCCGAGCTCGGAATACACCTTGTCTGCCGCCTTCTCACGAATGTGGCAAGTGTTGAGGATGATGAGGTCGGCGTCTCCCAGATGGATGGTTTCGGCAAAGCCCTCGGGCGCGAGCATGTCCGCCATCCGATGCGAATCGTAGACGTTCATCTGGCAGCCGAAGGATTTGACGTAGAGCTTGCGCGGTGGGGTCATGCCGGTCGGATCGTTGTGTGCGCCCGGAGAACTTCAACTCTTTGATGCGCCTGCTGAATCCTGGGCCGCGTCGCCATCAGCCAACGTCCGGGTCTTTTATCCGTCTGAGCCTCAAAAGCAAATGGGTGCAAATGGCCGGTTGCGCTAGTCGGGAGCACGGATGTCGGCCTCTTTGATGACTTTCGACCACTTGAGGATTTCGGATTTGATATAGGCATCGAGTGCCTCTGGCGGGCCCGCGTCGATCGTCATCCCCAGATCGGCGAATCGCTGTCGCACGTCCGGCTGAGTCATGACCTGCGTCAGCTCCCTATTCAACCGGCGCACGATCTCGCGTGGAGTGCCGGCCGGGGCAACCAGCGCAAACCAGGTTGCCGCCTCAAAGCCGGGGAGCGCCGCCTCCGCGACAGTGGGAATTTCGGGCGCCGTCGCGGCGCGTTGCGCGCTGGTGACGGCAAGCGCACGCAGTGAGCCCGCCTTCACGTTGCCGATGACCGCCGAGAGGTTCGCGAAGATCAAATGCAGCTGGCCGCCGAGAAGATCATTGATGGCTGGAGCCTCGCCACGATAGGCAACGTGCACCATCTTGATGCCGGCCTGGATCGAGAAAAGCTCGCCTGCCATGTGCGGCGTGGTCCCCAGTCCGCCCGATCCGAAATTGATCGTGCCTGGGCTGGCCTTGGCCAGCGCGATCAGGTCCATGACCGATCGCGCCGGCACCGAGGGATGAACGACGAGCACCAGCGGCGAGACGCCGGCCTTTGCCACACCGACAAAGTCTCTGGTCGCATCGATTGAGAACTTGCGATAGAGCGCCGGCGCGACCGCAAGAGTCGTCTGGGTGCCCATCATCAGCGTGTATCCGTCCGCGCCCGATTTCGCGACCGTTTCTGCGGCGATCATCCCGCTTGCGCCGGGACGGTTCTCGACGACGACCGATTGACCAAGCGTCTCAGTCAACTTCTGCGCTACAATTCTGGCTGCGACATCCGTGCCGCCGCCTGCAGCAAAGCCGACCAAAATTTTGATCGACCTCTCCGGATATTGTTTGGGCAGGTCCTCGGCCGCGGAAGACGCCATGCCGAGGGCGAACAACAAGCCAAGCAAGATGCACGACGATCTCGGCAAGGTCTTGGCCTCGTTGGCAGGCTCAGCGTTTCGGCTTGTCGTCGAGTGGGACTGCGTAAAGCTCGAGCCGATGATCGACCAGCCGGTAGCCCAGACGCCTTGCGATGTCGGCCTGCAGGCGCTCGATGTCTTCCGACTGAAACTCGATTACTTCGCCCGTGCGCAGATTGATGAGATGATCGTGATGGCTGTCGGGCATCTGCTCGTAGCGCGCGCGCCCGTTGCGAAAGTCATGCCGCTCGATGATACCGGCGTCCTCGAACAACTTCACGGTTCGGTAGACCGTGGAGATCGAGATCCGATCGTCAACAGCGGAGCAACGCCGGTAAAGCTCCTCAACATCCGGGTGGTCATCGGCCGCTGCCAACACGCGCGCGATCACGCGGCGCTGCTCGGTCATACGCATGCCCTTGGCGCTGCATAGAGCTTCGATGTCTCTAGGCTTCGGCGCGTTCACGACGCTTCTCCGTCCAACCGCAATATCACGCCGACGGGCTGGAATCCATTGTCCAGGCCACGCTATTAGGAACTCAGATGCAGTCCATGTGCTTACAGCGCCGGTCGCTAGTCACACCAGATCGCGGCGCAGAATAATGGCGGCGGAGTCTCGCGTCGCGGAATAATACGATTCCCGGCGCCCCACGTCTCGGAAGCCCGCGCGGCGATAGAGTCGCCGCGCCGCCACATTGGCCTCGTCCACCTCCAGAAATACCGAGCGCGTGCCGCGCGCAGCCAGTCGACGTAGGTTGGTATCGAGCAGCTGTCGCGCCAGCCCCCTTCCACGCCAAGCGGAGGCGACAGCGACTGACAGGATCTCTGCCTCGTCCAAAACGAGCCGTGACAGGATGAATCCGACGAGGATGCCTCGCACGACAGCACGATGCGCGACAACGTTGCGATCCAAGAGCAAGCGCTCGAACTCATCCTCGCTCCACCCGCGATGGAACGAGGCGGCATGGAGCGCCGCCAAGGCGCAGGCGTCGGCTGGGCCGGCTTCCGACAGCGCGGCTTCGCGCGCGAACAGGCGAGCAATGATCCCGATCATCGGCGGGGTAGGCGCGCGGCATTCTGTGGCTGCGCGTCGGGTGCGCGCAGATAGAGCGGCTTTGGCGGACCGTGGGCTTCCGCTGCGGCGGCGCCAAGACGGGCGATCCAGTCGATGTCGGGGGCGCCAAGCTGCTCGACCAGGAGCGGCGGCTCGGCTCCTTTGGGCCAGGCCGCCGCAAGCTTCTTGGCGGCGGAGCCGATGATGCGTGCGGGTGCGGTCATCGCAGCGCGTGCGGCATCGCGCACAGTTGCGGTTCGAGGACCGACAAGCGTTCGGCCGTTGACGCCGAACACCTGCAAATAAATGTGGTCGTGGCGGGCGTCGATCGCCGCTACGACTTGGGTGCTATCGTCTTCGGCAATCAGCGGAGCCGCGAATCCGGCAAGCGTGGAGAGGCCGATCGCCGACTTTCCCGCCGCGAGTGCGATGCCTCGCGCTGCCGATATTCCAACACGGAGACCGGTAAAACTGCCGGGCCCCGTGGTGACGGCGATGCGGTCGAGATCGCCAAACTCAATACCGGCCCGAATCATCACGCGTGCGAGGAGCGGCATCAGCGCCTCGGCGTGACCGCGCGTCATGATGGCGGTCTCGCTGGCGGTGATCCCGCCGCTGGTGTCGAGCACGGCGGCCGAGCAGGCCTCCAGCGCGGTGTCGATGGCAAGGACGCGCATGGCTCACCCTCGCCGTCCCTAGTCGTGGACAACGGGTAAAACGCCGACGCTCAGGCTTACTGCGGTTATTGCTCCGCCGGGTTTATCGGATGCAATCGCGGCTCATCCCATGGGTCTGACTTCGACTACGTCCGGCAAATAATGGCGCAGCAGGTTCTCGATGCCGTGCCGCAGCGTCGCCGTCGACGAGGGGCAGCCCGAGCAGGCGCCCTTCATGTCGAGATAGACGATCCCGTCCTTGAAGCCGCGGAAAGTGATGTCGCCGCCGTCATTGGCGACCGCCGGCCTCACCCGCGCTTCGATCAGCTCTTTGATGGCAGCAACCGTTTCGGAATCTTTCTCTTCGAAAAATTCATCGCCGCCCGCCGATGCGGCGGCATCCGTGCCGTTCACGATCGGCGCACCGGACATGAAGTGCTCCATGATGGCGCCGAGAATGGCTGGTTTGAGCTGCTGCCATTCGCCGGCATTCTTGGTGACGGCGATGAAATCGGAGCCGAAGAAGACCCCTGATACTCCTGTGACACCGAAGAGGCGCTCGGCCAGGGGCGATTGCGTGGCCGCCTCCTTGTCGCGCATATCAAGCGTACCGGTCGCCAGCACGGCCCGTCCGGGCAGAAATTTCAGCGTTGCCGGATTTGGGGTGGGCTCGGTCTGGATGAACATGGCCTGCTCCTTTCAGTCGCAGGATGAAAACGGAATTCTCATTTTAATAGGTGGCGCCTCCCGGCGGAAGTTCAACCCGTCCCAAGCCGCCAAGAGGGCGAGGGCAATCCGTGCCGCGAGTCCCCTTGGATCTCGCTTTCATCAGACGTGGCGAATGGGCTTAAGCGCAGCGCGCATTACGACATCGCGTCGAGTTCTTCGTCGCTGAGATGTCCCGGGACGATGGCGACCGGAATGGGAAAGTCGCCCGCGTTCTTGGCGAGACTGGATACCAGCGGCCCCGGCCCCTCTTTGCCCGGCGCGGCGGCTAGTACCAGAATCGCCACGTCCTCATCGTCCTCAATCAGATCGAGGACTTGCTGCGCCTTCTCGCCTTCGCGGATCACCCGCTGCGGCATCACGCCGGTGATACTGGAGGACCGGGCGGCATGGCGGTCAAGTACGGCATTGGCCTCCTCGTGCGCTTCCGCACGCATGATGTCGGCGACGCCGAGCCATTGCTGATTACGGTCATGAGTCTCGATCACGCGCAGCATAAGCACGGTTGCGCCGATGCGCAGCGCGCGCCGGCTGGCGAAATAAAGCGCTCTGTCGCATTCCGGCGAATCATCGATGACCACCATGAACTTGGGCGAGTGCCCAGCCTCGTAGCTGCGGCGCTTTTTGATCATAGGCTCCCCCGGCCGCACCGGACGACACTCTCCGGCGGACCGGCTCTTTGCGCCTCAAAATGCCGCGTGGTCACCGGCGAGGTCGTATACTCGAAAATCCTGCCACGGTCGTCAGGG
Source organism: Xanthobacteraceae bacterium (assembly GCA_035639895.1). Lineage (GTDB taxonomy): Bacteria > Pseudomonadota > Alphaproteobacteria > Rhizobiales > Xanthobacteraceae > VAZQ01. The sequence continues at coordinate 42,422 of DASQXF010000143.1, read as the reverse complement.
GCAGCACAAGGCCACTATGGCAAGCGCTTGCAAGCTGTCGAATAATGCTGCGCGATCAGTGTCGCACGAAGCCGATGATGTCTTTGACCGCCTTCATGGTCTCTGCCGCGATGCTGCGCGCGCGGGCGGCGCCGCCGGCAAGGACCGAATCGATATAGACCGGATCCGCCAGGAGCTGCTTCATCTCGGCATTGATCGGGCCGAGTTTAGCGACGGCGAGTTCGACGAGTGCTGCCTTGAAAGTCGAGAATTGCGCGCCGCCGAATTCGTTGAGAACATCCGCCTTGCTCTTGCCCGCCAGCGCCGCATGAATGCCCACGAGGTTGTCGGCCTCGGGCCGCTGCTCGAGTCCTTTCTCACCGTGCGGCAAGGGATCGGGATCCGTCTTCGCGCGCCGGATCTTGTGTGCGATCGCGTCAGCATCGTCGGTCAGATTGATGCGCGATTGGTCCGAGGCATCGGACTTCGACATCTTCTTGGAGCCGTCACGCAGCGACATCACGCGCGTCGCGGGCCCCTGGATGAGCGGTTCGGGTTGGGGGAAAAATGCGTCTCCGTAGCCGTGCGCCTGGATGGATTTTGCAAAGTCATTGTTGAATTTCTGGGCGATGTCGCGCGACAGCTCCAAGTGTTGCTTTTGATCCTCTCCTACCGGCACATGGGTCGCTCGATAAACGAGAATGTCGGCGGCCATCAGCGTCGGATAGGCGTACAGACCAACCGAGGCGTTCTCGCGATCCTTGCCCGCCTTCTCCTTGAACTGGGTCATACGATTGAGCCATCCGAGGCGGGCCACGCAGTTGAATATCCAGGCGAGCTCAGCATGCTCGGCGACCTGGCTTTGATTGAACACAATGTGTTTCTTTGGATCGATACCGCAGGCGAGGAAAGCGGCGGTCACCTCGCGCGTGTTCTTCGGCAGTTGCTCAGGGCCGCCCCAGACAGCCAGCGGTTGGGTGATCGCGTGCAGGTCGACGACGCAATACATGCACTCGTACCGATCCTGTAGCGCGACGAACTTTGCAATCGCGCCAAGATAATTGCCGAGGTGCAGATTGCCAGTCGGTTGCACCCCGGAAAATACTCGTTCCTTGAAGGCCATGCCGGAAGCCTCGCCGATCGCGCTGCCAGATGGCACGACCCACGGCACGCGCGCAAGTCCGGCTCACGGCCGGCGGCATGACAGCCGGACCATGACGGCAGATCGCCGCGCGGCCTACGGGATGCACGATTGTCTCCAGCCATTTCACCGCTATAGTGCCCGCGTTTTTTGCTGAGAGTTTTCAGATGGCCTCGATGCGTTTCGACGTCCTTGGTATCGGCAACGCGATTGTCGATGTGATTGCCCGCACGCATGACGCGTTTCTCGCCCAGCACAACTTGCGCAAGGGCACCATGCAGCTGATCAATGAGAGCCAGGCCGCGAAACTCTACGATGCCATGGGTCCGGCGGTGGAGGTTTCCGGCGGCTCGGCGGCGAATACCGTCGTAGGCGTGGCAAGCCTCGGGGCACGCGCTGCCTTCATCGGTAAGGTGAAGGACGACGAGCTCGGTCGTGTCTTTGCCCACGACATCCGCGCGGCCGGCGTTGCGTTTGCGACACCCCCCGCCTCGGCCGGCCCATCGACAGCACGCTGCTACGTGCTGGTCACGCCCGACGGCGAGCGCACGATGAACACCTATCTCGGCGCCGCCCAGGACTTGCATCCCAATGACATCGACGAAGACGCCATTGCTGACGCTCAGATTGTCTACCTCGAGGGCTATCTCTGGGATCCGCCGCACGCCAAGGAAGCTTTCCTCAAGGCGGCGAAGATCGCACACGAGGCCGATCGCGACGTTGCCCTCACGCTGTCAGATGCGTTCTGTGTCGATCGTTATCGCCCGGAATTTCTGGATCTGATCCGCACGGGCACCGTGGACCTCGTCTTTGCCAACGAACGCGAGCTGCACAGCCTGTACGAGACCGCCGATTTCGACACCGCCCTTCACGCGCTGCAAAAAGATGCGCGCCTGGCCGTGATCACCCGCAGCGAAAAGGGCTGCCTGATCGTGGCGCGTGATCAGATAGAGGCTGTTCCGGCGAGTCCGGTGGAGCGCGTGGTCGACGCCACCGGTGCCGGCGACCTTTTCGCCGCGGGCTTTCTGGCCGGCCTGTCGCGCGGCGCCGACTACCGCAATGCTGCGCGCCTCGGGGCATTGGCGGCCGCCGACGTGATCCAACATCTCGGGGCACGACCGGAGACGTCGCTCAAGGCCTTGGCGCAGGAGAACGGATTCGATCTTTGAAACCGAGCCAAAAGCGCTGACTTGGCTTGGGTTCTTTGCTGGAAAAGCATCGAAACAACCGCGTCAATCCCTTGGCTGCGGGAGCGCGTGCATACACCGCGCGAGGGTTTGTCCACAGCGATTCACAGAAATCAGCGCCGAGGCGCGGTGCTGTCTCGGAACCGTCGCGCTCATCCGGCATTGATGGCGGCAAGTTCCACGAGGGTTGTTGCTTTCGAGGAGGATTATGATGGGATCGTTCGCAGATAATCTCCCCAGCCGGTTCCCAATCGGCACGCGTTACGTGGTGGAGGGGAGCGGTGGAGGCCGAGGGCGTCTTCGCATCCATTTGCGCTACCTCGAGTTTCCCGACGGCCGGCATGTGGAACTGCCAGTTGACCCGGCGCGTCGCAGGCGCTCGAACCGCCGCCGCTCCGCGGCGCGGGCAGTCGTCCGAAAATAATTCCACGATAGGAACCGCGGGGACGCCTGCGCGTTGATTCGTCAACGCCGGGTGGAGTGCCCCCCAGCCCCCAACCCCTCACCCATCCGGCGAGAGACCCTGGCCCGCATAGGCGCCGGGGTCTTCCTTTGTGGACCGTTGTGCACAATAGCCAGCGAGAAGTTGGACTCACCGCTTGCGATGAGATGCGCGAGCGCGCTACCCATGCGGGGCTCGCGTCGGCGCCGGGTTGGCGGACCTCTCCCTTTGGGACGAAACCCGGCGCGCTTCTTTGATCTCATTCGTGATCGCAACACGTCATAACTTAAGACGCGCGATCGCTGACCCGCCCCACCACCAGATCATCCCGGTGCACCATCTCGGCGCGGCCGGCGAATCCAAGAATCGCGACGATATCCGCCGAAGGGCGGCCCTTGATCTTCAGTGCATCGTGGGAGTCGTAGGCGACGAGCCCACGACCAACGTCGCTGCCGTCCGGACCGCGGATGACGACGGCGTCGCCGCGCGCGAAGATGCCGTCAACCTGGATGACGCCGGCAGGCAGCAGGCTCTTGCCGCTGCGCAGGGCCGCGACCGCGCCAGCATCGATCGTCAACACGCCCTTAGGCTCAAGGGACCCCGCGATCCACTTTTTTCGGGCGGTGATCGGATTGGCAGCGGTGAGAAACCAAGTGCAGCGCGCGCCGCCGGCGATCGCCGCAAGTGGATGCGCGAGGCGACCGGATGCAATCACCATATGCGTGCCTCCATGGGTGGCGATCTTGGCGGCTTCAATTTTGGTCTGCATCCCGCCGCGCGACAGTTCGGATCCGGCCGCGCCTGCCATTGCTTCGATCCCAGGCGTGATGCGCTCCACCAGCGGCACCAGCTGGGCTTTGGCATTGTCCGCGGGCGGCGCGTCGTAGAGGCCATCGATGTCCGAGAGCAGCACCAGCAGATCCGCGCTTGTCATCGTGGCGACGCGCGCGGCGAGCCGGTCGTTGTCGCCGTAGCGGATTTCGTTAGTCGCGACCGTATCGTTCTCGTTGATCACCGGAACCGCCCGCCATTCGAGCAATTTGTCTATCGTTGAGCGCGCATTGAGATAGCGCCGGCGCTCCTCGGTGTCCTGTAGCGTGACCAAGACCTGCCCCGCCGTGATCCCGTGCCGGCCGAGCACCTCCGACCACGTGCGGGCCAATGCGATTTGGCCGACGGCGGCGGCCGCCTGGCTATCCTCGAGCTTGAGCGGTCCAGCCGGCAGCTTGAGCACGGCGCGGCCGAATGAGATTGCTCCCGAGGAGACGACGAGTACGTCGCGCTTGTTTCGATGCAGCTTGGCAATGTCCTCCGCAAGCGATGAGAGCCAGCTGTCATGCAATCGCCCGCCGTCGCTGTCGACCAGCAGCGAAGAGCCGACCTTCACCACCAACCGTCGGAAGTCCGTGAGGGAAGGCGCTTTGCGGGACATGGTGCGAGATTTCGTCCGAACGGCGGCAGGCGACAACCATTGTCGCGCTGGTGCGTTGTTTAGCATGCGTCTTCGGGTCCGCGTAACGGCATGAGCAAGGCTTTCATCGGTACTTCCGGCTGGACCTACGACGGTTGGCGCGGGCGCTTCTATCTCGAGACTCTGCGCAAGAGCGATTGGCTCCCCTGGTACGCCAGCCAGTTTCCGAGCACCGAGATCAACGGTTCGTTCTACCGCACCCCGTCGCTTGATGCGGTGCGGACGTGGCGCGACCAGACCCCGAAAGACTTCTTGTTTGCCTGGAAGGCCTCGAAGTTCATCACCCATTGGAAGCGGCTGGGCAAGACATGCCCCAACTCGATCGAACTGATGGAGACCCGGCTCAAGGCGCTGTCGCCGAAAGTCGGCGCAGTTCTGTTCCAGCTCCCGCCGCAATTTTCGAAGAACAGCGATCGGCTCGCGTCATTTCTCGAAATGCTGCCGCGCGGCTACCGTTTCGCATTCGAGTTTCGTCACAAGAGCTGGTACGACGATGACATCTTCAGTCTCCTGCATGAACATGACATCTCGCTCTGTCTATCAGACCATCACGACGCGCCCTCGCCCTGGCAAGTGACTGCGCGGCACGTCTACGTGCGCGGCCACGGGCCCGGCGGGCGCTACAAGGGCCACTATTCGGATCGAACGCTGCGCGCGTGGGCGCGCGCGATTGCCGGATGGCGGCGACAGCGGCGGACGGTGTTTGTCTATTTCGACAACGATCAAAAAAGCGCCGCGCCAGCCGATGCCCGGAGGCTGATGGAGATGCTCGAGCGGAGCTGACGAGTTTGGCCGAGGCGCGGGCGCACGGCGGTTTTCAGCTTAGCTGTGCGGATGCCATGCTCTCGCAGCGGTCGTTGGTCGCGCTCGGTCGCGATCGATGATCCTCAATAGCGCGCGCAAGACGTCGGGAACGCCGGCACCCGTCACGGCTGAAACGACGAGCGGCTTCCTTTCGGCAGCGCCTTTTAGCCGTGTGCTCTGCTGTTTCAGCTGCTCTGGCGTCACCGCATCAGCCTTGTTAAGCGCCACGACCTCGGGCTTTTCGGCGAGCCCCTGGCCATACGCTTCAAGCTCGGCCCGGACAGTCTTATAGGCAAGCCCCGCGTCCGCGATGGTGCCGTCGACAATGTGTAGCAGCACGCGGCAGCGCTCGACGTGGCCGAGGAAACGGTCGCCGAGCCCGATGCCCTCATGCGCCCCCTCGATGAGACCGGGAATGTCGGCGAGCACGAATTCGCGGCCGTCGATTTCGACCACGCCGAGTTGGGGGTGCAGCGTCGTGAAGGGATAATCGGCGATCTTCGGCTTGGCCGCGCTGACCGCCGCAAGGAAGGTCGATTTGCCTGCGTTAGGTAGTCCGATGATGCCCGCATCCGCAATCAGCTTGAGACGCAGCCTGATCGTGAGCTCCTCGCCGGGCTGCCCGGGATTGGCATGGCGTGGCGCCCGGTTGGTCGAGCTCTTGAAATGGGCGTTGCCGAAACCGCCATTGCCCCCGCGCGCGATCACCGCCCGCTGACCCACTTGGGTCAGATCAGCGAGGAGGGTTTTGCCGTCTTCCTCGCAGACCTGTGTTCCCGCCGGCACCTTCAGCACGATATCGGCGCCGCTCGCGCCGTGGCGGTCCTTGCCCATGCCGGCGTGACCGTTCTTGGCCCTAAAGTGCTGCTGGTAGCGGTAGTCTATGAGTGTATTGAGGCCATCGACCGCCTCTACGATGACGTCGCCGCCCTTACCCCCGTCGCCGCCGTTCGGTCCACCGAACTCGATAAACTTCTCGCGCCGGAACGACACGCAGCCGTTCCCGCCGTCGCCCGAGCGGACGTAGACCTTGGCTTCATCGAGGAATTTCATGAGGCTCGATATGCGACGGCGGGCGCAAAAATACGAGAGCCCGCGCGGACGCCTGTCCGCACGGCGCACTGAAAATTCAGTATCAAGGGTAGCAACAGAGGAGTATTCGTCGGGAGGGGCCAGGGCGGGCCATGCCTCACTGATGCGGCCCAAGAGGCCGCTCCCGACGCTACCGTTCGCCTAGTCCGCCGCTACGCCTCGGCCCGAACGCTGCCGCGGCGATCATCGCGGCTAAAGTAACCCGGGGGCATTGCACCTCCTCGGTTGCCGTAGTCACCCCGACAGTGACCCGTACACACAACAATCCTGATGATGCTGAAGGCGGCTGTCAATGGGCGCTCGGCAGCCGACGTTCAAATCATGTGTCATCGCGTTCCAATTGTTAAAGACTGCATCCCACGTGCGCGGGCACCCGGACTTCATGTGTGTACTACGGACGTGGTAGCGCTGCTGTGGGAATGGCAGTGCTGTTACAATCTATTCGCCTCGCCCCAACTTCTTAGCGAGGCCCACAGCCCGCGATCGAGTCGGAAACGGTCGATAGGCGCGGACGAGGCGAGGGAACGGATGCGGTAGAGGCCGACTCCCGTCCACTGAAACCCACATTTCTCCAGCACTCGGCGCGAGGCCGGGTTGCTCACCCGCGCGCCCGCGTGGAGCACGTCGTGATGGAGATCGTCGAAAGCATAGTCAATCACCGCGCGGGTGGCTTCGGTGGCATAGCCCTTGCCCCAGAACGCAAAGGCGAGCCAATAACCGATTTCCGGCGCCTCTTCGGGGCGCTCGGCAACTCCACAGGCGCCGAGCACGGTGGCGTCACGTCTGGTGATGAGGAATACCGTCTCGCCGGAGCCTGCGTTGGCTTTACCAATAAAACGCCGCGCATCCGCGAGCGTGTAAGGGTGCGGAATGCGCACTGTGTTTTCCGCAATTCGGCGATCGTTGAGGAGCGTAGCGATCGTTGTCGCATCCTCCAGACGGGGCGCGCGCAACACGAGCCGCTCCGTCTCGATGAGCGGAATACGTCGGTCCCGGGGCGTTTCCGGCGACGTTCTAACCAACGTCATCGCACGGGCTTCCTCAAAAGCGGAGAGGGGAGCCGGACTCCCGTCTCCCCTCTTGGTACCCCGTGTGGGTCCGCCGGTTCGATGGGATCCGGCAGACCTCGATGAAGTCTACCGTCTATTCGGCCGCGGCCTCCGTCATCGACAGAACCGATACGAACACACGGCCCTTGGCTTTGGTACGGAATTCGACACGCCCGTTGATCAGCGCGAACAGGGTATGGTCCTTGGCCAAGCCAACGTTGGCGCCCGGGTGCCACTTGGTGCCGCGTTGGCGCGCAATGATATTGCCGGCGAGCACTTGCTCGCCGCCGAAAATTTTCAGGCCGAGCCGCTGACTATTCGAGTCGCGCCCGTTACGGGATGATCCGCCTGCTTTCTTGTGGGCCATGATTTCAGTCCTTACGGTCTCGCTTATGTAATCAAACTTTGTGGCGAAATCACCCCTTCTTCTTGCCTTTGGCGCCGGATTTTGGCTTGTCGGCCTTCTTTACAGGCGATTTGGAAGGCTTTTTGGCGGCCCCGCCCGCGGCTCGCGCTTTGGCCTGGACTTTGGGTTTCGGCGCCTCGGCCTTGGCAGGTTCGGCTGCCTCGGCTGGCGCTGCGGCGACCGGCTTCGGCTCGCGTTTCGGGCGTGCGGTTTGGGTTGGCTTTGCCCCGTCAGTGAGGATTTCGGTCACGCGCACAAGGGTGAATTCCTGCCGGTGGCCGCGTTTCCTGCGCGAATTCTTCCGGCGGCGCTTCTTGAAGGCGATGATCTTCGGCCCGCGGCCTTGCTCCAGCACCTCGGCAGCGACCGAAGCGCCGGAAATCGTCGGTTGACCCAGCGTGATGCTGTCGCCGCCGACCACCAACACCTCGCCGAACTGCACGATCTCGCCGGGATCGCCCTTGACCTTGTCGACCTTGATCACATCCTCGGCGGCGACGCGGTATTGCTTGCCGCCGGTTCTGATGACTGCGAACATTGGTGCGTCCTCGTGGTCGATTCCGGTGCGCGGGGTCGGTCCGGACCGGCTTTTTTCGTCCCGCGCGGGCTCTGCGGCGTCGATCGCCCCATTCGGGATGCGGAACTCGAAGGCTCCACATTGAAATAGCGCTTTGGCCCGGCGCTTAAAAAACGCAAGTGGGCGCCGGCCGACTTGCGGCGGATGCTTATGGCGGCCGAGGCCAAAACTGTCAAGGAATGAAGCTTTTCGGCACTTGCCCCGATCAGCGGCACCCAAACGCGTTGGGTGAACGCTTCAATTTGCCCCCACGCGTCGATTTTCCCATATAAAGCGCGGATAACGGGACCTCCCATGAGCGTGCTTGCCAACCGTCCCTTCATCAAGATGAGCGGTCTCGGTAACGAGATCGTCGTTGTCGACATGCGTCGGCAGACGGGAACGATCGACGCGGTCGATGCGCGGGCCGCTGCGCGGCCCAATGGTGCGCCGTACGACCAACTGATGGCGCTGCATGCGCCGCGCACGCCGGGTACCGATGCCTATGTCCGCATCTATAACAACGACGGTTCGGAAGCGGGCGCCTGCGGGAACGGCATGCGTTGCGTTGCGGAATTACTATTCAAGGAAACGGGCAGAAGCGCGCTGATGTTGGAAACGACGGCAGGGTTGCTGAGCTGCTGGAAGGGCGACCGGCCGTTGATCTCGACCGTCGACATGGGCAAACCGCGGTTCGCATGGAACGAGATCCCGCTTGCCAACAAGTTCGAGGATACCCGCGTCATCGATTTACGCATTGGACCGGCCGAGGAGCCGATCCTGCATTCGCCTTCGGTCGTGAGCATGGGTAATCCGCATGCCATCTTCTGGGTCGACGATGTCGCCTCGTATGACCTGCGCAAGATCGGCCCCTTAGTGGAGAACCATCCGATCTTTCCAGAGCGGGCCAACGTTTCGCTCGCGCAGGTGGCATCCCGCGAGCACCTTGTCATACGCACGTGGGAGCGCGGTGCCGGGCTCACCAAGGCATGCGGGTCGGCTGCCTGCGCCGCTGCGGTCGCGGCGGCGCGCCTGGATCTCATCGGCCGCAACGTGACGGTGGCGCTGCCGGGCGGCGAGCTTCGGATTGAATGGCGCAGCGCGGACGACCATGTGCTGATGACCGGCCCGGTGGCCTTCGAATACGAAGGCAAATTCGATCCGGCGCTCTTCGTCGCGAGTGCGACCCAATGAGCGTCGATGTCGTCACCTTCGGCTGCCGGCTCAATGCCTGTGAGGCAGAGGTGATTCGCCGTCAGGCGCAAGCGGCGGGACTCTCGGATACGCTTGTCGTCAATACCTGTGCGGTAACGGCCGAGGCGGTGCGGCAATCGCGCCAGACCATCCGCCGGCTCAAGCGCGAGCATCCCGCGGCGCGCATCGTGGTCACGGGCTGCGCGGCGCAAACCGAACCCGAAACCTTTGCGGACATGCCGGAGGTCGCGTTGGTGCTGGGCAACGAGGAGAAGCTCAGCGCTGCGGCCTGGTGCGAGCACGCCGACGTTTTGGCGCGAGCATCCTTCCTCCCCGCCGAGGAGAAAGTCGCCGTCAACGACATCATGGGGGTGACGGACACGGCCGCGCACCTCATTGATGGTCTCGAAGGCCGGGCGCGCGCATTCGTGCAGGTGCAGAACGGCTGCGATCATCGATGTACCTTCTGCATTATCCCGTATGGCCGCGGCAATTCGCGCTCCGTACCCATGGGCGAGGTGGTCGCTCAAGTGCGCAGGCTCTGCGCGCGCGGCTATCGCGAAATAGTTCTCACGGGCGTCGATCTCACCGGCTATGGCGCGAATCTCCCGGGCGCACCCAAGCTCGGCACGCTGGTGAAGCAAATTTTGAAACACGTGCCCGAGCTCCCGCGGCTGCGGCTCTCGTCGATCGATTCGGTGGAGGCCGACCGCGAACTCCTCGATGTGTTCGCCAGCGACGGGCGGCTGATGCCGCATCTGCATCTCTCGCTGCAGGCAGGCGACGATCTCATACTCAAGCGCATGAAGCGCCGCCATCTGCGCGCCGGCGCCATCGCCTTCTGTGAAACGGTGCGACGGCTGCGGCCTGACGTCGTGTTCGGCGGCGATATGATCGCCGGATTCCCGACCGAGACCGAGGATATGTTCGCGCGCTCGCTCGATCTCGTCGACGCATGCGGGCTCACGCATCTCCACGTCTTTCCGTTCTCGCCGCGGCCCGGCACCCCGGCCGCGCGGATGCCGCAAATCAGGCGAGAGGTCATCAAGGCGCGTGCTCGCCGACTGCGAGAAAAAGGCGAAGCGGCGTTGCGCCGTCATCTCGAGGCGCAGGTTGGCGCAAGGCGGCAGGTATTGATCGAATCCAAGGAACTCGGCCGCACCGAGCATTTCACACGGGTACGCCTTGGTGCTCCTATGGCGCCTGGCGATATCGTGGACGTCACAGCTGCCGCCCACGATGGGCGGCAGCTTCTCGCTGCATAGGCGAATGCGAGACTATTCTTTTGCCCACGTGGTATAAGCGATGGGTCGTCGGGAGCCTGATATGTCGGAATTTCGCGATCACATCGTCACCAGCGTCGAGACGCTCGAGCGCATCTACGGTGAGCCGTACGGGCCATCGATCGCCAAGGAGACCGATCGCATCACCGCCCATTACCGCGCATTTATCGAGGCGGCGCCGTTCTTTGCGCTCGCCACAGCGGGCTCTGACGGCCTCGATTGCTCTCCGCGTGGCGACGCGCCGGGCTTCGTACGCGTTCATGACGAGAAGACGCTGCTCGTGCCCGACCGGCGTGGGAATAACCGCATCGATAGCTTGCGCAACATCTTGCAGGACCCGCGGGTCGCGCTCCTGTTCCTGATCCCGGGCTGTGGCGAAACCATTCGCGTCAACGGCCGCGCCGCGATCTCGATCGATCCGGAGCTGGCGCAAGGTTTCATCGTCAACGGCAAGAGCCCACGCGCCGTGCTCGTGGTTTCCGTCGACCGCGTCTTCTTTCAGTGCTCGAAGGCGATCGTGCGCTCGCAGCTGTGGGAGCCATCGCGCCAGATCGATCGCAAGAGCCTGCCGAGCAATGGCACGATTTTGGCGGACTTGACCAACGGCCGACTCGGCGGCGAGGCTCACGACCGCGGCGCGCCCGAGCGCTTGAAAGCCACGCTGTACTGAGGCGCCGCGCGGCCGTGACGCCAGTCATTCGGCGACTGATTCGCCCGGCCATCCGCACGCACGAAGTAAATGCTGCATGTGCGGCGGCGCGGGCGCGGTGACGCGAATCGGGGCGCGGTTATTGTAAAGCGGCACCACGACTTCGCGGGCATGCAGGTATAGGCCGGGACCTCCCGAGCGCGGAGCGTCCCCATAGACGCTGTCGCCAATGATCGGCCATCCCATGGCAGCGCAATGCACGCGCAGCTGGTGAGTGCGGCCGGTGAGCGGCTCGAGCGCGAGCCAGCTGATGTCCATGCGACCGGACGCGGCGCTTGCCTGGTCGTTGCGCCCAGCAACATCGCGGGTGCGTCCCATCACTTTCCATGTGGTGGCCGCCGGCTGACCGGCGGGATCGTGTTTCATCCACCACCCGCGCGTCGCATCCTTGCGGCCGAGGGGAAGGTCGATGCGGCCCTCGTCCTGCGTCGGTCCGCCCGCGACCACTGCCCAATAGCTCTTACCGACTCGTCCGCTCTTAAACAGCCGCCCGAGCGCCGCCAGCGCCTTGCGATGGCGACCGAGTACAAGGCAGCCGGAAGTGTCGCGATCGAGTCGATGCGCGAGCGCGGGCGGGCGCGGCAACCCAAAACGCAGCGCGTCGAAATGGTCTTCCAGACTCTCGCCGCCTTTAGGCCCTTTGTGAACCGCCAAACCCGCCGGCTTGTCGATCACCAGCATCAGGCCGTCGCGATAGATGAGCCGAGCGACTATCTCTTCCGCGGTCATGATCACTTACCAAGCTTGGGCGAAACCGCTATCACGATCGTGATCTCCAGCGAACCGGAAGACTATGAACGATCAGCCGGCAGAGAAACAAAGTTGGTGGCAGCGGCTCAGCGGAGGTCTCAAGCGCACCTCGGCTTCGATTGGCGGCGCTGTCGCCGACCTTGTCGCCAAGCGCAAGCTCGACGAGGCGATGCTCGAGGAGATCGAGGATGTGCTGATTCGTGCCGATCTCGGCGTGGAGAGCGCGGCAAAGATCGCCGCCGCGGTGGGCGAAGGGCGCTACGACAAGTCGATCACCGCCGACGAGGTGAAAGCGGTCGTCGCGGCTGAAGTGGAAAAAGTGCTCACCCCGGTGGCCAAGCCGCTCGGGATTGGCGGGGCAAAGCCTTTCGTCGTTCTCGTCGTTGGCGTCAACGGCTCCGGCAAGACGACCACCATCGGCAAGCTCGCGGCCAAGTTGCGCGCCGAGGGCCGCTCGGTCATGCTTGCCGCCGCAGATACGTTCCGCGCAGCCGCCATCGATCAGCTCAATATCTGGGGCGGGCGCACCGGCGCTTCGGTCATCGCCCGCGCGCCGGGTGCCGATGCCGCCGGTGTCGCTTTCGATGCGCTCACCGAAGCGCGCGGCGAGGAGATCGACGTGCTGCTCGTCGACACCGCCGGTCGTCTGCAAAACAAGGCGGTGCTGATGGATGAGCTGCAGAAGATCGTGCGCGTGATGCAGAAGGTCGATCGGACGGCGCCGCATGCCGTTCTGTTGGTGCTCGATGCCACGGTCGGACAGAACGCGCTCTCCCAGGTCGAGGTTTTTCGCGACATTGCCGGCGTCACCGGGCTCGTGATGACCAAGCTCGACGGCACTGCGCGTGGCGGCATTTTGGTCGCCATCGCCGCGAAATACGGCCTGCCGGTCCATTTCATCGGCGTGGGTGAAGGGGTCGACGATCTCGCGCCGTTCTTGGCCGAGGACTTCGCACGGGCGATCGCGGGAGTTGATTAAAATCGCTCGGCAATGAAGGTCCGATGGCAATTGCCTCGCAGCGGCGCTAAATGAGCGGCCATGAACCCGAAAGATCGGCGGCTCAATCCTCTCCTCAAGCTCGTCCTCGATCTCGGGCCGTTGCTGCTGTTCTTCCTCGCCAATTCGCGTCCAGCGCTGTTCTTGCCGCTGGTGTCGCCGCTGCTGCCCGGAGACGCTGCGTCTGATGAGCGCACCGGCATCTTTGTCGCGACCGCTGTATTCATGGTCGCCGTGGTGGTCGCGCTTGTGGTGTCGTATGCGCTCACGCGGCATCTACCCGTCATGCCGCTCGTCACCGCGGTGATTGTGCTGGTGTTCGGCTCCCTGACGCTCCTCCTGCACGATGAGCACTTCATCAAGCTCAAACCCACCATCATTTATCTGTTGTTTGCCGCCGTGCTGCTCGGCGGGCTCGCCGCCGGCAAGCCGCTGCTCGGGATGGTTTTCGATTCGGTCTTCCATCTCACTGAGGAGGGTTGGCGCAAGCTGACCCTGCGCTGGGCGCTATTCTTTTTCGCGCTTGCGGTTCTCAACGAGATCGTCTGGCGCTCGCAGTCAACGGACGTTTGGGTGAGCTTCAAAGTCTTCGGTGTAGTGCCGCTGACGTTCGCTTTCGCCGCCTTGCAATATCCGCTGTTGACGAAGTACGCCGCGCCCGAGAAAGCCGAAGAGCGATGATTATGGATGCGCGAGTGCCTTCTCGATGGCGGGTTGCAGAGCGGTTTCGAGATTATCGGGCGTTATCGGTCCGATCAGCTTATAGGCGATGCGGCCGTCGCGCCCGACGACGAACGTTTCGGGGACTCCGTACACTCCCCATTCGATGGCGGCGCGGCCATTGCCGTCGATTCCGTTGGCCGCAAACGGATTGCCGTACCGGCCGAGAAAGCGCCGCGCATTGTCCGGCTGGTCCTTGTAATTCATTCCGACGACGCGCACGCGCGGGTCCGCCGCGACGTTCATGAGCAGTGCTGCTTCCTCCCGACAAGGAACGCACCACGAGGCCCACACATTGAGCACCGTAACGTGGCCTTGAAACTCCGCGCTGTTGAGGCCGGGCACCGCCTGGCCGTCGCGCTCGAGGCCGGCAAGCGGTGGCAGGTCGGTCCGCGGGGCCGGACGTCCGATCAAGGCCGAGGGGATGCGAGAAGGATCGCCGGCGCCGAGCCGCAATACGAACAGCGCGGCGAGCGCGAGGAATGCGACGAGCGGCAGCAGCACGAGCATGCGGCGTCGCCACGCGCCCGCATCTTTTTCGACGACGCTGCTCTCCATCAAATTCATCACTTCTCCTCGTCACCGCGTTGCGAGCGACGCATAATGCCCTGCGCTTCGAAGTCGTCGATCATGCGGGTCAAATGTCTGCGGTCGAGCAGGATCCACGCGATCAGTCCGGCCACGATTGCGATCGCGGCGGCATAGGCCGTCAGGATAAATGCGGCATGCGGACCGAGTTGTATCATCATGATGGTCCTGCGCGGACGCCGGCCTGCAGCATCATCAGGGTGCGCACTCGCCGCCGCATGATCTCGTTGCGCATCGCCGCCAGGTGCAAGGTCACAAATAAGAGCGTGAATGCAACGGCCATGACGATGAGCGGAACGAGAATCGCAGGATGAATCGTCGGTCCGCCAAGGCGCAGCACAGAGGCAGGCTGGTGCAGCGTGTTCCACCAATCCACCGAGAACTTGATGATCGGGATATTGATCGCGCCCACGAGGGTCAGTACCGCGGCCGCCCGCGCCGCCTGGGTCGGGTCGTCGATGGTGCGCCATAATGCGAGGATGCCGAGATACATCAGAAACAGGACCAGCACCGAGGTTAGCCGTGCGTCCCAGACCCAGTAGGTTCCCCACATCGGCCGGCCCCACAGCGACCCGGTGACGAGGCACATCAGCGTGAACGCCGCACCGATCGGGGCAGCGGCCTTGGCAGCGACGTCGGCGAGCGGATGGCGCCAGACCAGCGTGCCCAGCGCGGCCACGCTCATCAGCACCCAGCCGAAAATGCCGAGCCATGCGGCCGGCACGTGAACGAACATGATCTTTACCGTCGCGCCCTGCTGATAATCATCGGGCGCGAGGAAGACCTGGCTGACGCCAACTGCAAACGCCACCACCGTCGCCGCCGAAAGCCAAGGCAACGCGCGGTTGATGAGAGCGACGAAGCGGGACGGATTGGCAAGCTCGATCAGGCTCATGTCTGTGCGTCGTTTTTCCGTTGTGCTCTGTGCCGGCGGCAGTGCGGCGCGTCCTTCGCTCACCGTCATGTTGTTCAATATTGCGCTTATTCCAGTCCTTGCCGCAGCGCGATGGCGGCGGCGAGCGGGCCGATGACGAGGCTTACCAGCGTCAGAGCACACAGGATACTAAACGGCGCCCCGAACGGGACCGGCCCGACGATGGCGGCGTTCGAGGCGGCGACGCCGAAGATCAACACGGGAACGGTCAACGGCAGGACGAGAATCGCAAGCAGGAGACCGCCGCGCCGCACCGCAACCGTGAGAGCCGCCCCGATCAGGCCGATAAAGGTCAGCGCCGGCGTCCCTGCGAGCAAGGTGACCGCGACCGCCCCGGTTGCCTTCGGATCGAGGTTGAGAAGGAGACCGAGCAACGGCGCGGCGATGACGAGCGGGAGGCCCGTGGTGAGCCAGTGCGCGAGTGCTTTGGCGGAAACCGCGAGTTCGAGGGGGATCCGCGCTGTCAGGATCAAGTCGAGCGAGCCATCCTCCTGATCGATCGCAAGCAGGCGGTCCAGCGCGAGTAGGCTCGCGAGCAGCGCCCCGAGCCAGAGGATCGCGGGACCAATTCGCGCGAGCAAGGCAAGGTCGGGGCCGATGGCGAATGGCACCAGCGTCACGACGATCAGGAAGAACAGAACGCCGATCAATGCGCCGCCGCCCACCCGCACGGCGAGCCGCAGGTCGCGCACGAGAAGCGCGCAGAGGGCCGTCGTCATAGCTCGGTCCACCGATCCGACTGCTGTCCCAGGCGCAGTTCCTGCGCCCCATCCAATCCGATCGGGCCGTGGCTGGCCGCGAGAACGAGTCCGCGGCCGGCGAGATGGACCTGCATGAGCTCGATCAGCATCGCTTGCGCTTCGCTGTCGAGCGCAGACGTCGGCTCATCGAGTAGCCAGATTGGCCGCTCGATGGCGATCAGGCGCGCAAGCGCAAGGCGGCGCCGTTGTCCGGCGGACAGATAGATCGCGGGCACGTGCGCGAGCCGGTGAAGGCCGACAGCGGTAAGGGCAATGTCGCCCTTTTGCGCGTCAGCGCCCAAAAGCGCCGCCCAGAAGCCGAGATTCTCCCGCACCGACAGCGAGGGCTTCAGTGCGTCCTGATGTCCGAGATAGTGCGCTTGCTCGCCGATAGTCAGTTCCAAATCGCAGCCCTCGAGCTCGATCCGGCCCTGGTGGGGCCGCAGCAGGCCAGCGACCAACCGCAATAGGGAGGATTTGCCGGCGCCGTTCGGGCCCGTCACCAGCAGCGCTTCGCCCGCGCCGACCGTAAACGCGATCCCGCGAAAGACCTCCCGGCCCCCTCTAACGCAGGCGAGATCGGAGCCCACGAGCCGCATCACTTGCGGGCCCCCAGCGCGCATCCGTAAGGACATAGGCTTTCCCGGAAGTCCCGCGGGGTTCTCGTTCCATCGGCTGCGTCTCTTGCCGGGAGCGGACGCGGAAAAAACCCTGATTCTATGCCCATGTCGTTGGCGAGCGTTGATTTTCTGGAACGGCACAAAAAAAGACCCTATAAGCCATCGTCCCGCGCCCCTTATCAACCCGCGCTGGACTCGCGGCCGGTGACGGGGAAGCGCTTACGGTAGGACCCTACCGTTCGAGCCGCTCCTCTCCCGGTTGGATGGGACCCGACCACGATGACCTCACTCGACAGCTTTCGCTGCTGCAAACCCCTCAAGGTGGGCAGCAAGACCTACGCCTATTACAGCCTGCCGGCCGCCGAGAAGAACGGACTCAAGAGCATCTCGCGGCTTCCGTTCTCGATGAAGGTCCTGCTGGAAAATCTGTTACGCAATGAGGACGGCCGCTCGATTACCAAGGAAGACATCCAGGCGGTTGCGCAGTGGCTCAAAACCAAGACCTCAGAACGCGAGATCGCCTTTCGTCCCGCGCGCGTGTTGATGCAGGACTTCACCGGGGTCCCGGCGGTGGTGGATCTCGCCGCGATGCGCGACGCCATGAAGATGCTCGGGGGCGATCCCAAGAAGATCAATCCGCTCGTTCCGGTCGACCTCGTCTGCGATCACTCGGTGTCGGTCACGTTTTTCGGCAGCAGCAATGCGGTCAAGAAGAACGTCGAAGAGGAATACCGGCAGAACCGGGAGCGCTACGAATTCCTCAAATGGTCGCAGAAATCGTTCGACAACTTCCGCGTCGTGCCGCCGGGCACCGGCATCTGCCACCAAGTCAATCTGGAATATTTGTCGCAGACGGTCTGGAGCAAGAAGGACAAGGTCAAAATCGACGGCAAGCCGGCCGTCATGGATGTCGCCTATCCGGATACATTGGTGGGCACGGATTCGCACACCACGATGGTCAATGGTCTCGCCGTGCTCGGCTGGGGCGTCGGCGGCATCGAGGCCGAAGCTGCCATGCTCGGCCAGCCCTATTCGATGCTGTTGCCGGAAGTCATCGGCGTTAAGCTCACCGGCAAACTCAAGGAGGGCGTGACTGCGACCGATCTTGTGCTCACCGTCACCCAGATGCTGCGCAAGCGTGGCGTCGTCGGCAAGTTTGTCGAATTTTTCGGTCCGGGGCTCGCCAATCTGTCGATCGCGGATCGAGCCACCATCGGCAATATGTCGCCGGAATACGGCGCGACCTGCGGCTTCTTTCCCGTCGATGACGACACGCTGAGATACCTTGCGGATACCGGCCGGCCGCCCGCGCAGGTCGCCTTGGTCGCGGCCTATACCAAGGCGCAGGGGATGTTTCGCACCAAGTCGACGCCAGATCCGATTTTCACCGACGTACTCAAGCTCGAATTGTCGCAGGTGGAATCTTCGCTTGCCGGACCCAAGCGCCCGCAGGACCGTGTAGCGCTCAAGGACGTGAAGGCAGGATTCGCCCTGGCAATGGAGAAAGAGTTCAACAAGGGCGGCGACGGAGGCAAAGAGATCTTCGACCTGCATCCCTCGCTCGCCACGTCCCTCGACAAGAATTTCTCCAAGGCCGGTCCGCCGAAGCGGGTGCCGGTCCAAGGCCACCCGCACGATCTTGGCCATGGCGACGTGGTCATTGCCGCCATCACCTCCTGCACCAACACATCGAACCCGAGCGTGATGGTCGGAGCGGGGCTGCTCGCGCGCAAGGCCGTGACGAAAGGCTTGACGGTCAAGCCGTGGGTGAAGACCTCACTCGCTCCTGGTTCTCAGGTCGTCGCCGACTACCTCGAAAAGTCCGGGCTGCAGAAGGACCTCGACAAGCTTGGCTACAATCTCGTCGGGTTCGGCTGCACCACCTGCATTGGCAATTCCGGTCCGCTCGCACCCGAAATTTCCAAGGTGATCAACGATAAGGATCTGGTCGCCGCCGCCGTGCTGTCCGGCAACCGCAACTTCGAAGGTCGCGTCAATCCCGACGTGCGTGCCAACTATCTCGCCTCGCCGCCGCTGGTCGTCGCCTATGCGCTCGCGGGGTCGATGTATTCCGATCTCGTGAAGCAGCCCCTCGGGATGGACAAGAAGGGCAAGAAAGTCTTCCTCAGGGACATCTGGCCATCCAGTCGCGAGATCAACGGCGTCATTCGCAAGACGCTGAGCAAGCAGATGTTCACCAAGAAATACGCCGACGTCTTCAAGGGCGATTCCAACTGGCGTGGCATCAACGTGAAGGGAGGGTTGACTTACAATTGGGATAAAAAGTCCACTTACGTGCAGAACCCGCCCTATTTCGTCGGCATGGGGCGGCATCCGGCACCGCTGACCGACATCGTCGATGCGCGGGTGCTATGCCTTTTGCTCGATTCCATCACCACCGATCACATCTCGCCGGCTGGTTCGATCAAAATCGATTCCCCAGCTGGCAAGTACCTGCTCGAGCGCAAAGTGAAGCCTGCCGACTTCAATCAGTACGGCACGCGCCGCGGCAATCACGAAGTGATGATGCGCGGTACCTTTGCCAACATCCGTCTCAAGAACCAGATGGTGCCGGGGGTCGAGGGTGGCGTGACCGTGCATTACCCATCGCGCCAGCGCATGTCGATCTACGATGCTGCTATGCGCTACAAGAACGACAAGGTTCCGCTCGTCGTTTTCGCCGGCAAGGAGTATGGCAGCGGATCCTCGCGCGATTGGGCGGCCAAGGGACCAAGTCTGCTCGGGGTCCGCGCTGTGATTACTCAATCGTTCGAGCGCATCCATCGCTCCAACCTCATCGGCATGGGCGTGCTACCGCTCTGCTTCGAGGAAGGCACGTCCTGGCAGTCGCTCGGACTCAAGGGCAATGAGCAGGTGACAATCCGCGGGCTGCATGGCGAGATCAAGCCGCGCCAGCGCATGATCGCCGAGATCGTGGCCGCCGATGGCGGGCTCAAGCGCGTCCCGCTCGTGTGCCGCATCGACACCCTGGACGAGCTGGATTATTTCAAGCACGGCGGCATTCTGCATTACGTGCTCCGGCACCTAGTAGCGGCCTAGACCGCTTGGCTCACCTCGAATTGAGTGGCAGGTGATCGCGCGACTGCCCTATGACTGCGCGGCGGAGGGGAACGCGCCTACGCGGGCGGGGAAGGATCGTGATGATACGTTGTTGCTTGACCTATGCGGCGGTCGTCATTTGTTCCTCCGTGCCGCATTCCTCCGTCCAGGCCGAGCCGCGCGCGGTCATTGAGTTGTTCACGAGTCAAGGATGCTCGTCTTGTCCGCCTGCCGATAAGCTGCTCGGCGAGCTGGCGGCCGATCCTTCTCTCGTTTCGGTCAGCGTGCCCGTCGACTACTGGGACTATCTCGGCTGGAGAGACACGCTTGCCGATCCCCGCAACACCGCCCGCCAGAAGGCCTACGCGCATGCGCGCGGCGACGGTCAGGTCTACACGCCGCAGGTCGTGGTGAACGGTGCCCTGCATGCGCTCGGCAGCGACAAGGCAGCGATCGAGCTCGCGATCGCGGCGACCCGGAAGAGCGGAGCGATGTCGTTGCGGCCGACGCTTAGCCTCGAGGAGGGGCGACTCAAAGTCACTGTCCCCGATCTGGCCGATGCCCCGGCGGGCGCGGAAGTCTGGCTGCTGGGCGTGCTCAAGGCTGCCACCATTACGATTGGACGTGGCGAGAATAAAGGCCGCACGATTACCTATCACAACGTGGTGCGGCGCTGGATCAAGCTCGGCGAATGGAACGGCAAGGCCAATTCGTGGAGCATCCCAGTGCAGACGCTCAAGGGCGTCGACGAAGCCGCCGTCATGGTGCAGAGCGGTACGACGGAAAAGCCCAAGGCGATCCTCGGCGCCACGCTCGCCGCGATCCATTAACCTGCGCAACATGTGACGGAAGGACGTCTCGGCGCTTCGCTGCGGCCCGCGTGTCGTTCGACAAAAACGGCCGGCGAGGGCCGGCCTGAAGTAACTGGGATTGAACCGTACGCTTAACTCATGACTGCACTGAGCGGGCCCGATCCAACCTGAACTCCGGGGGGCTGGGGGCTGAAGAATCCGGCGCTCGACAGCAAGACCGGGCCCTGAGGCAACAATCTCTCCTTGCCATCCCCGCTTGGCGCGTGCTTGGCCGCAATTGGGCAGCATTATGATTCCGCTAACGAATCTGTGATGATCGCTCGTCGTGATGTCGCGGTCGCGTGACCGCGCGCAGCATTCATTCCCTCTTGCCGATACTTGCATCCGGCGCGATCATTGTTGTTCCGATTTTTCGCAAGGAGGCGCTGGATGAGCTACGGCGATATTGAGCCGAGCGAGTTCCATGGGGGCGAGGCTGCCCTGTCCCTCGCCCCCGCAAACCGGGTGACTTTCGACCGGCGCGAACTCAACCGCATTTTCGGCCTGTATGGTCGCAAAGTTGCAGCCGGCGAATGGCGCGACTACGCCATCGACTTTCTCAAGGACCGGGCGGTGTTTTCCGTGTTCCGCCGCGCTGCGGAAGTTCCGGTCTACCGTATCGAGAAAAGGCCAAAGCTCGCGCGCCGGCAGGGCGCATATAGTGTGATCTCGGCGACCGGCCTGATCGTGCGTCGGGGCCACGAGCTCGATCCCGTGCTACGAGCCATCGATCGATCGGTCAGCCTCGTGGCGTCCTGACGGCGGGCGGCTCCGTCGCGCCGGTCCCCAGCGGACGCTGCATCAATACGCTGTCGAGCCACCGGCCGAACTTGAAGCCCACATTGGCGAATTTGCCGACCATGCGGAAGCCGGCGGCGCGGTGCAGCTCTATGGAGGCGAGATTGGCGGAATCCCCGATCACCGCGATCATTTGCCGGAACCCGCCCATTTCTGCCTCGGCGATCAGCCGTTCGAGCAACGCGCGGCCTATTCCACGGCGCTGGGTCGTCGGCGCGACATAGATCGAATCCTCCACGCTCCAGCGATAAGCTGGACGCCTGTGGTAGGGGCCGGCATAGGCGTAACCCATGATCTCGCCGCCGAGCTCCGCCACGAGATAGGGATAGCCGCCGGCCCGCAACTCCTCATACCGGCGCGCCATTTCGCGCTCGCTGGGCGGCTCGATCTCGAACGACGCAGTGCCGTGTCGGACCGCATGATCGTAGATGCGGGTAATCGCTGCGAGGTCGCGCGGTTGGGCGAGGCGGATGGGGATGGCGGTCATCAACGAGTGGGCGAACGGCGCAGACGGCAATAATAGCTGCTTGGTCACGCGCTGTCCGGCCCGCCGTGTAAACGCGACGGCGCCCCGGCTTCTCGTCGGGGCGCCGCGTTACTCAATCGCCGTTACGCTCGCTCAGCGACGGTCGCCGAGGAAGCGCAACAGGAACAAGAACAGGTTGATGAAGTCGAGGTAGAGCGAGAGCGCGCCCATCACAGCCTTGCGGCCGACGACGGTGCCGTCCTCCATCGGGTCATACATCTCTTTGATGCGCTGGGTGTCCCAGGCGGTCAGGCCCGCAAAGATCAGCACCCCCGCCGCGGAGATTACGAAGTCGAGCCCGCTGCTCTTGAGGAACAGATTGACGAGCATGGCGATGATCAGCCCGATCAGACCCATGAACAGGAAGGAGCCGATCGGCGAGAGATCACGCTGTGTGGTGTAGCCATACAGACTCAGCGCACCGAATGCGGCCGCCGAGATGAAGAACACCCGCGTAATCGACGTGAGGGTGTAGGCCAGGAAGATCGACGACAGCATCAGCCCGAGCAGTGCCGCATAGAGCATGAACAGAGCGAGCGCGGTCGAAGGCTCCAGCCGGTCGATGCGCCAGCTGATGAGAAAGACCAGCCCCAGCGTGCCGAGAAACAGAACCAAGACCGCCGGCCCGCTGAAGACCATCTGGCCGAACGAGGTCAGTCCGACGATCGCGCCGTTGGCATCGGTGACCACCGCGGCCTGAAAGGTAAGCCACGAGGCGAGGCCGGTGAGCGCGACGCCCATTGCCATGTAGTTGTAGACGCGGATCATGTAGGCCCGCAGGCCCTGATCGATCGCAACTGCCCGGTCCGCACCGACGCTGCGTCTGGCAGCCGCGTAGTTCCGGTCGAAATCCGACATGGAAGAGTCCTCTCTCTATTCCGGCTCCGGAGGCCGGATCACATGGCGCCCACCGGGAAAGGCGGCTGGCGTCCGATGCGCCGAATCTAATGCGGGAAAGGTTCCCGCGCCAGATGCCATAAGCGGGATTTGTCGGCGCTACTCGTCTCCCAGCAATTCCCTGACAAGTTACACTCTAGCAATGTGACGGCGCTGCGACGCGCTTGTTGGGCGCGGCGTGTTGTCGCTTATGGTGGCGTACTTCGCGCGTTTTCCAGCCAAACAGACCCCGCGCGCCGCTCCGTCGGTGCAAGCTCAAGCGTTTTGGCGCTTTGGTGAATGCGCCCTATAGGTTGCGAAAGACGTGGGCCGGTTTTTGGCCGAGCGCCTTGAAGGTACCGATGAGACCAATTGTCACCATCGCCGCGATCCCCGCCGCGGCGGCGGCAAAAAGCGGCCCAGGCACCCAGACGAATGGAAGTTTCATCACCCTCAGGACGACGAAGGCGGCAGCGGCGGAACCAGCCGCCACACCGAAGACGGCGGTTGCCACGCCGAGGGTGAGGTATTCGAGCGCGTAGGCAGACAACAGCCGCATGCGCGTTGCGCCAACGGTCTTGAGGATCACGGCGTCATAAACGCGTTGTCGGTGGCTCGCCGCGAGCGCTCCTCCAAGCACCAGCACAGCCACAAGCAAAGTGAGCGCGCTCGCACCTCGCATAGCCAGCGCCAGATTAGATACGATGCGGCCGGCCGCATCGAGAGCGTCACGCACACGCATGGTGACCACCGCTGGAAATGCCTCAGCTACTGCTTTGAGCAAAGCGGTTTCCTCTTCGATCGTACTGCCCCCGGGATAAGCAAGGGTGGCGATATGACTGTGCGGCGCGCCTCGAAACGTGGCCGGCGAGAAGACCATGACAAAATTGATGCCGAGGCTCTGCCAATCGACCGTCCGCAGATTGGCGACTGTAGCGGTAACGTTGCGGCCCAGGACGTTCACGGTCACCTCATCGCCGATCTTGAGGCCCAGCCCCTCCGCAATGCGGTTCTCGAATGAGATCAAAGGCGGACCTCGATAGTTCGGCTGCCACCATTGTCCTTCGACCAGCCGGGAACCCGCTGGGAGCTCGTCGCCAAAGGTGACGCCGCGGTCGCCGTTGAGCACCCACGTGGCGTCCGCAGAGGGCTTCAGGCTTTCGGCGGGCACGCCGTTCGCCGCCACGATGCGACCACGCAACATCGGCACGCGCTCGAACGTGGCGCGGGGCGCGCGAGCGCGGATGAAGGCGTCGAATGCTTCGGCTTCGGCGGCGGGGATATCGATGAAATAGAACGATGGTGCCCTGTCCGGCAATGCCGCCAGAAATTGGCGCCGCAAATTCCCCTCGATCGCGATCACGGCGACCATCACGGCGAGCCCCAAGCCCAGCGAGAGAACGACGTTCGGCGTGAGCGCGCCCGGCCGGCAAGTGTTGGCGATCGCGAGTCGAACGACGGGCGAGCGAGGCCG
This sequence comes from Xanthobacteraceae bacterium, assembly GCA_035639895.1. Taxonomy (GTDB): domain Bacteria; phylum Pseudomonadota; class Alphaproteobacteria; order Rhizobiales; family Xanthobacteraceae; genus VAZQ01. The sequence continues at coordinate 18,175 of DASQXF010000143.1, read as the reverse complement.
CGGCAGGTGGCGCGCCGTCAGCGTGATCAGCGCCCCGACCAGGAACAGCAGCGCGAACACGCCGAGTGCCGCCAGCACGAAGATCGCCGCGATACGCCGGTCGTAAGCGAGTCCGATCGCGAGCGCCGGAATCGTGCATCCGAGAAGGACTGTGGCCGCGACATAGGGGAGGCGGGGTGAGCGCTGGTCGCCAGCGATCCCGTCGCGGAACAGTGCCGAGACCGGCACGTCATGGGCACGTCCAAGTGGCCATAAAGCGAAAGCGGCGGCAGTCAGTAGGCCGTAGAGGAGCGCAAGTGCAAGCTCCCCCGGATGCAGCGCCGGCGCGAGCGGCAGCGGCAGCCCAGCGCCAAAGGTCCACGCGAGTAGGAACGGCAAGGCTGCGCCGATGGCGAGGCCCGGTAGCGCGCCCAGAGCGGCGAGCACCAGTACCTGCGTCAGGTAGATCGCGAAAACGCGTGTGCCGGGTGCGCCAAGCGCCTTGAACGTGGCAATCACCTCGCGCCGGCCGTCGAGATGGCTCTTAACCGCGTTTGCCACGCCGACCCCTCCGACAAGCAATGCGGTCAGTCCGACAAACGCCAGATATTGACGAAACCGCTCGACGTTTTGCTCGAGGGACGGCGAGGCATTGGTGCGTGAACGGATGTCCCAACCGGCTTGCGGAAATTCGGCTTGCGCCGCGGTGGTCACCGCGCGCACGGCCGCATCCGTCGCGTTATTGTCGGGGAGGCGCAGACGGTAGTGCCAGCGCACGATGCTGCCGGGTTGCAGCACACCGCTCGCGCGCAGTGCTTGTTCGCTGATGAGCAAACGCGGGCCGAAGCCGAGGCCGCCGGCCAGCCTGTCCGGCTCCGATGTCAGCACTGCCCGAATGTCGAGCGTCGCGGAACCGACCATGATGCGGGCGCCGGGCTTGAGGTCGAGCCGTGCGAGCAGCGCCGAGTCGACAGCGGCGCCAAATGCTCCGTCTCGGTATTCCAGCGCCTGCGCGAGCGGCTGGTGTGGATCAAGCGCCACCGTACCGTAGAGCGGATAGCTGGCATCGACCGCCTTGACCTCGACCAGGGCCGTACGCCCGTCTTGCGCGCGGGCCATGGCGCGCATGGTGGCGGCGAGTGATACACCGCCTCGGTGCTGCAGAAATGCGCGCTCATCGGCTTTGGCTTCGCGCAGACTGAGAGTGAACGCTAGGTCGCCGCCGAGGATGATGCGGCCTTCGCGCGCGAGCCCCTCAGCGAGTCCGGATGCGACCGAGCCCACCGCGGCCATCGCCATGACGCCAAGCGCGATGCAGGCGATAAACACGTAGAATCCGCGCAAGCCGGCGCGCAATTCGCGTGCCGCGAAGCGCAGCGGCAATGGCAGACCCCTGCCTGGGTGAGAAACCGGCGGCCGGGAGTTCACGCTTGAGCTTCCTTTCCGCACGCGCCGACTGCCCTCTCCCGGCAGAGGGACGGCGAACCGCAGCGCCTCACGGCTTAACCCTCATCGACGCGCGGTTCGGGACAGCTTCGATTCGCCCCGAGCGCAATCGCACGATGCGGTCGCAACGGACAGCGAGCGCCGGATCATGCGTGACGAGCACGAGGGTGGCGCCTCGTTGCTTGTGACCTGCAAAAAGCAAATCGATGATCTCCGCCCCGGTCGCCTCGTCGAGATTGCCAGTCGGCTCGTCGGCGATCAGGATCGCCGGGTTTGGCGCGAGGGCGCGGGCAAGCGCTACGCGCTGCTGCTCGCCGCCGGAGAGCTCGGCCGGATAGTGCTGGCGGCGCTCGCTCAAGCCGACGGCCGCAAGCTCGGATGCCGCACGCTCGTGGGCGTCGTCGAGGCCGGCAAGTTCGAGCGGCACGGCAACGTTTTCCAACGCCGTCATGGTCGGAATGAGGTGAAAGGATTGAAACACGATACCGATATTGCGCCCGCGGAAGCGGGCCAGCGCGTCTTCGTCGAGCGTGTCGAGGTCCTCGCCTGCGACCACGACGGAGCCGGTATCGGCGCGCTCCAAGCCGGCCGTGACCATGAGCAAAGTCGACTTGCCCGATCCCGAGGGACCGACCAAGCCGATGGCCTCGCCCCGACCTATGTGCAGATCGATATCTTTGAGGATATGAACACGGGCCGCGCCCCGCCCGAGCGACAGATTAACCCCGCTCAGCGCGATCGCCGGCTGTGCGCGCCCTGAGGTGTCCTGCATGTTCTGGTGCTCTTTGCTGAGTTCACTTGCGGGCTGGCCGGCATTGCCCCGGTCATATGGGAGTTGCGGGGCGCGGGTCCAGACATTTGCGCTCGTCATGATCGCGCTGGCGCTTGCGCTTCCCGTGCACGCGCCGGCCGCCGATCGGCCGGTACGGATCGTGGCCTTGGGCGATTCGCTCACGGCCGGCCTTGGGCTACCGGCCGACCGAGCCTTTCCGGCGCAGCTTGAACGAGCGCTCAAGGCCAGGGGCCTCGCTGTCGAGGTCGTCAACGCAGGAGTCTCAGGCGAAACCGCCTCCGGCGGGCTTGCCCGCGTCGATTGGTCGGTCCCGGAGGGGACGGATGCCGTCATCCTCGAACTTGGCGCCAATGATATGCTGCGCGGGATCGATCCCAAGGTCACCCGTCAAGCACTCGACGACATCCTCCATCGGTTGGCGCAAAGGCGCGTGGTCGTGCTGCTCGCCGGCATGCGGGCGGCGGGCAATCTCGGCAGCGACTACAGGCGCGACTTCGACGCAATCTATTCTGAACTCGCTGTCCGCCACGACCTGGTCTTCTATCCCTTTTTCCTCGAAGGTGTTGCTGGCGAAGCCGGGCTCAATCAGGGCGACGGACTGCATCCCAATGCGATGGGGGTTGACGCGATCGTGGCACGCATCCTGCCCAAGGTCGAAGAGCTTATGCGCCGGGTCCGCGACAGGCGCGTCATGTAAGCATCACGAGGGGCGTGCGAATCTCCGCGACTTGTCCTATATGCAAGGTCCAGCCCCGCAGTCGTTCCCCATGCCCCGCCTCTTCACCGGTCTCGAAATTCCCTCCGACGTGGGCCAGTCGCTCTCCATGCTGCGCGGCGGCCTGCCGGGCGCGCGCTGGATCGATCCCGAGAATTATCACGTCACGTTGCGCTTCATCGGCGATGTTGACGACGTCGTCGCGCACGAGATCGCGTCCATGCTGGGCCGCGTGCGCCGCGAGGCATTCGAACTACGCATCGAGGATCTCAAGTCGTTCGGGGGGCGCAAGCCGCGTCAGATCGTGGCCACGCTCGGACCGGCACAGGCGCTGATGGAGCTCCAGGCAGAGCACGAGCGACTGATGCAGCGCGTCGGACTGGAGCCGGAGGGACGCAAATATACGCCGCATGTTTCTCTTGCGCGGCTGCGCGAATCGTCGAGCCGACAGGTCGCGGACTATCTCGCGCTGCGTGCCCCGTTCCGTTCGCCGCCGTTCAAGGTGTCGCGCTTCGTGTTGTTCTCGTCGCGGGCGTCGGTCGGCGGCGGCCCATACATCGTTGAAGTCGCCTATCCGCTCGCGGCGTAACGCGTGGTCCTTCGTTTCGCGTCGCTCAATCACACCGGTTTCAGCAGTCTCGATTGCACGTCGAAGATGGCGGTGGCAAAGCCATGACCATCGGCAAGGATTTCGCGCATCAGCGAAAGCGGTGTCGGCCGTGGAGCCGCGACCTCGCCAACGACGCTCGAGAAATCGAAAATTAGTTCGGCGTCGTATTTGCGGGCGAGCTGCTGCATGCGCTTGTTGTCGGCGAGGCAGGCCATATGCAGAAATTTAAGCCCGCGATTGCGGGCCGCGAGCAGCGTGCGCTCAAGCAGCATGGAACCGACGCCGTGGCTCTGCCATGGCTTCTCGATCGAGAATGCCGCCTCGGCCTCGCGCGTCACCGGCCCTCCGATCGGGCGCAATTCCGCCGCGCCGCGCAGCGTGCCGTCGACGAAGAAGCCATGAATGAGCGCATCAATGCCAAACGAAAGATCCGCGTAGTCGCGCACGAATTGATCCGAGACCGCGCCGGCGAAGCGGCTGCGGCGGCTGGTGGGATCGAGCCGCAATAGGTGATCGCGGTATTGGTCGGCTTCACTGATCCACAGCTTGCGAATGAGGCCACCGCGAGGGAGCAGTTCGTGCATTGGCCATTTCCTTGGAGGGTTGCGAATCAGCCGGTTCCATATTGCAATGCAGTATGGACCCAACAAGGGCAGGCCGAGGGGCCGGGTGATCACAATTAAGTTAATGATTTATCATGCTAAATTGACATGGCAGCCATGCGCGGAACCGGCCTGCTGTGAGGTTGTAGCGAGCCTTTACCGCAACGCAACATGGGCGGCACCCGTACACGCGCGCGGCGGTTCGGCCTGTTTGCCTGCGCTTTGCGCGCTATCCAGTCCCCCCTCACCGCACGCTCCATTGCGGCGAGTTGATCGGCGGGCCGCGACCACGTCGTGTCGGTCTCGGTCGAGCGATGTTGAGGTTGCGTCATCTGCTCGATGACGGCTTGCAGCTGGCGCTGCAAAATAGCTATTCATCGCAGCCCTCAAGCCTGCCTCCCTCTGCACATGTCTCCTTCCCTCTCGGCGCAGTATGCGGCGCGCGTTGCCGCTGGAAAAATCGAGCGCGATGCTGCGCAACAGGCGATCGTGGATCGGCTGGTCCAACTCGAAAGCGAGCTCGCCGAGCGTCGGCTTGCGCGCAAGTCCTCCTCGCTCGGCTGGCTTTTCGGATCGCGCGAGCCCGAGCCGATCAAGGGCCTCTACATCTTTGGAGACGTCGGTCGCGGCAAGACCATGCTGATGGATCTGTTCTTCGCAGCCTCGTCGGTCCCACGTAAACGCCGCGTCCATTTCCATGAATTCATGGCCGAAGTACACGAGCGCGTCCATGTGCTGCGCCAGCGGGCGAAATTGGGTGAAATCGGCGCCGACGACCCAATTGGCGTCGCTGCCTCCGCCATTGCGGAAGAAACGCGACTTCTTTGCTTCGATGAATTCCACGTCACCGATATTGCCGATGCGATGATTCTCGGCCGCTTGTTCAAGCGCCTTTTCGAGCTCGGCGTGGTGGTGGTCGCGACCTCGAACGTTCCGCCCACCGAGCTGTACAAGGATGGCCTCAATCGTGCGTTGTTCCTACCGTTCATCGCGCTCATCGAAGAGCACATGGAGGTCCGGCAGCTCGACGCCCGCACCGATTTCCGGCTGGAAAAGCTCGCTGGCGTGCCGGTATGGCACGTCCCTGCCGATCGTGCGGCAGAAGCCGCTCTCGAGCAGGCCTGGCAAAGCTTAACCGCCGGGCATGCAGGCGACCCGCAGGATCTGCTGGTAAAAGGCCACACCGTCCGCATTCCGCGCGCGACCATGGGAGTGGCGTGGTTCTCGTTTCAGGATCTATGCCAACAACCGCTCGCTGCCGCCGACTACCTCAAGATCGCACGTGAATACCATACCGTCTTGCTCGAACGTGTCGCGGTGATGGATTACGAGCGACGCAACGAGGCCAAGCGCTTCATTATCCTGATCGACACATTCTACGACAACGCGGTGAAGCTCATTGCTTCCGCCGAAGCCGAGCCCGACTCCCTTTATCGCGCTGACGAAGGGTTCGAAGCGTCCGAGTTCAAGCGAACCGCCTCGCGTCTGATCGAGATGCGCTCTGAGGCGTACCTCGCATTGCCACACGGCCGGGGGCATGCCGTCGCGTCGGACTCGATCGAAGGTTTGGTGGAGACGTGATGCATTTTGCTCGCTGTGGGGCGGCGTCATGCGGTGTGGCGAGCGGCTTGAATGGCAGGCCGGAAACGGTCTATGACCAATTTCACCGCGCTCCTCCCGTCCCGATCCGAGGTTCTTCCTCCGCATGGCACGCCCCAAGATTGCATTGATCGGTGCCGGCCAGATCGGCGGCACGCTCGCACATCTCGTTGGCCTCAAAGAGCTCGGCGACGTTGTGCTGTTCGACATCGCCGAAGGCATCCCCCAAGGCAAGGCGCTCGACCTCGTGCAGTCTTCGCCGGTCGAAGGCTTTGATGCGCATTTCACCGGGATCAATTCCTATGATGCGATCGACGGTGCGGCGGTCTGCATCGTTACGGCAGGTGTGCCGCGCAAGCCGGGTATGAGTCGCGACGATCTTCTCGGCATCAATCTCAAGGTGATGGAGCAGGTCGGCTCCGGCATCAGAAAATACGCGCCGGGCGCTTTCGTAATCTGCATCACCAACCCGCTCGACGCCATGGTCTGGGCGCTGCAACAGGCCTGCGGCCTGCCGCGGCAAATGGTTGTCGGTATGGCCGGGGTGCTCGACAGCGCGCGCTTCCGATTTTTTCTCGCCGACGAGTTCAACGTCTCGATCGAGGACGTGACGGCATTCGTGCTCGGCGGCCACGGCGACAGCATGGTGCCGCTCATCCGCTATTCGACGGTGGCCGGCATTCCGCTGCCCGATCTCGTCAAGATGAAATGGACCACCCAGGCGCGGCTCGACGAGATCGTTCAGCGCACACGCGATGGTGGCGCCGAAATCGTCAACCTGCTCAAGAGCGGCTCGGCCTACTACGCGCCGGCCGCATCAGCGATTGCGATGGCGGAGAGCTTTCTCAAGGACAAAAAGCGCGTGCTGCCCTGTGCCGCCTATCTCAACGGCGAATATGGCATCAAGAATCTCTATGTGGGGGTGCCCGCCGTGATCGGCGCCAAGGGAATCGAGCGCATCGTTGAGATTCAGTTGAATGCTACCGAGCGTGCCATGTTCGAAAAGTCAGCCGAGGCCGTCGCCACTCTGGTCGAGGCCTGCAAGAAGATCGCACCAAATCTGGCGAAGTGACGGCGCTCATGTCGCCGGCCAAGCGCGGCACGGAGCTCGTGCTGATGACGTGCAGCAGCGCAGTCGATGTTGTCAGTATGACACGATTTAGGTGCTGCATGGTATCCGGGGCAGGCAAAAGGTCCGCATGAACATCCACGAATATCAAGCCAAAGCGGTGCTGCAGGAATTCGGCGTGCCGGTGCCGCGCGGGCACGCCGCCTTTTCGGTCGAGGAGGCGGTGAAGGTCGCGCGCGAGCTCGGCGCGCCGGTGCTTGTCGTCAAGGCACAAATTCACGCCGGCGGACGTGGCAAGGCCGGCGGCGTCAAGGTGGTGAAATCAAACGAGGAGGTGCGCAAGGAAGCCGAGCGTCTGCTCGGAGCGGTCTTGGTCACGCATCAGACGGGTCCCCAAGGCAAGCAGGTGCATCGCCTCTATATCGAGGAGGGCTCGGCCATCCAGAGCGAGTTCTACCTCTCGGCACTCGTCGACCGCGAAAGCTCGCGCATTGCCTTTGTGGCATCGACCGCGGGGGGCATGGATATCGAGGAGGTCGCGCGCACGCGCCCCGAGCAAATCGTCACCTTCGCCGTCGATCCCGCGACCGGGATCATGCCGCATCACGGACGCCGCGTAGCGCAGGCGCTAGGGCTGCATGACGATCTTGCCAAACGCGCTGAAAAACTTGTGGCACAGCTCTATGCCGCCTTCACGGCCAAGGATATGAGCCTTCTTGAAATCAATCCGCTGGTCGTCACCAAAACAAAAGAGCTCATCTGTCTCGATGCCAAAATCGGCTTCGACGATAACGCGCTTTACCGCCATCCGGACATTGTGGCGTTGCGCGATCTCACCGAAGAAGACGAGAAGGAAATCGAGGCTTCCAAATACGACCTCAATTACGTCGCGCTCGACGGCACGATCGGCTGCATGGTCAACGGCGCGGGGCTGGCCATGGCGACCATGGACATCATCAAGCTTTATGGCGAAGCGCCGGCGAATTTCCTCGACGTCGGGGGCGGCGCCAGCAAGGAGAAAGTTGCGGCCGCCTTCAAGATCATCACCGCCGATCCCAAAGTGCGCGGCATTCTGGTCAACATTTTCGGTGGGATCATGAAATGCGACGTCATCGCTGAAGGCGTCGTGGCAGCGGTGAAGGAGGTGGGCTTGCGCGTCCCCTTGGTGGTGCGACTCGAAGGTACCAACGTGGAGCTCGGCAAAGAGATCATCGCGAAATCCAATCTCAACGTCACCTCCGCCGACGATCTCGATGACGCCGCGCAGAAGATCGTCAAGGCGATAAAAGGAAGCCGAGGATGACCGCAGGTCGAAGGCCGCAACGCGATCTCGCTGCATCGCTCTCTTTCAGCATCCTTTCGACTTCTTCGCATCTTTGAACGCGTCATGTCCATTCTTATCGACAAAGACACCCAGGTTATCTGCCAGGGCTTCACCGGCAAGAACGGCACGTTCCATTCCGAGCAGGCGATTGCCTACGGCACCAAGATGGTCGGCGGCACCTCGCCGGGCAAAGGCGGCACCACCCATCTCGGTCTGCCCGTATTCAACACGGTCGCGGAGGCGAAGGAGCGGACTGGTTGCGACGCAAGCGTGATTTACGTGCCGCCGGCCGGCGCGGCAGACGCGATCTGCGAAGCGATCCAAGCGGAAATTCCTCTCATCGTCTGCATCACCGAGGGCATCCCCGTGCTCGATATGGTCAAGGTCAAGCGCGCCCTGTCGGGAGGAAAGTCGCGGCTGATCGGGCCGAACTGCCCCGGCGTGATGACCGCGGGCGAATGCAAGATCGGGATCATGCCCGGCAACATTTTTGCGTCCGGGAAAATCGGAATCGTGTCCCGCTCGGGCACGCTCACATATGAGGCCGTCTATCAGACCACTCGCGAAGGGCTGGGTCAGACCACCGCCGTCGGCATCGGCGGCGATCCGGTCAAGGGCACCGAGTTCATCGACGTGCTGGCGATGTTCCTGGCCGACAAGGCGACCGAAGCGATCATCATGATCGGCGAGATTGGTGGCTCGGCCGAGGAGGACGCCGCTCAATTCCTTGCCGATGAAGCCAAACGTGGGCGCAAGAAGCCCATGGTCGGTTTCATTGCCGGCCGCACCGCCCCGCCTGGCAGGCGCATGGGTCACGCCGGTGCCATCATTTCCGGCGGCAGGGGTGATGCGGAAAGCAAAATTGCGGCCATGGAAGCCGCGGGCATCAAGGTCGCACCATCGCCGGCGCGTTTGGGCAACACCCTGGCTGAGTTGATGCGGCGGTAAATTAACCAACCGCCGCCACGGCATAACCGGCGTGCTCGCATAAAAAAGCCGTATAACAACCTACCCTGGTGCCTCTGGGGAGCGCTTTTGCCGCCAGCTGTGGCGAACGGGTCACAGCTTATTGCGAGTGGCCAGACTACAGTCAGGACCAAGACGCACCCGGCGTTATCCGAGCGCCGGCGTGCGGGTTCAAGTTGCTGCCGGGGAAGCGTTTAGAGCAGCAGCTTGCCGAAACCTACTCCAACATCGGACAGGGGATTTGCGATGAAAAAACTCTTCCTTGCTACGACCGCTTTTGTTGTGCTTGCGGCGTCTTCTGCGGGGGCTGCGGACATGTCGGTGCGGCCGATGTACACGCCTCCTCCGGCGCCCGTTTACAGCTGGACCGGCATCTATTGGGGCGGCAACGTCGGCTACAGCTGGGGTCACTCGAAATATGACGCGACCTTCCTTGGTGTCGGCACGATATCCAATTCGGAGAAGGTCGACGGCGTCATTGGCGGCGTCCAGACCGGTTATAACTACCAGTTCGGCGCATGGGTGTGGGGCTTGGAGACCGACATCCAGGCTTCCGGCCAGAAGGGCGGCTCAACTTTGGGCGTCCTTCCGTTCACGACCGTAACCACCGATCGCAAGCTCGAGTGGTTCGGGACGTCGCGCGCCCGGCTGGGCTTCTTGGCGAGCCCGAACGTCTTGCTCTATGGGACGGGGGGCGTGGCCTATGGCCAGGTCAAGAACAGCGCAACGATCAGCGTGGCCGGGCTCGGATCGGCGACCACGACCTTCAAGGACGTCAAGGCCGGATGGACTGCGGGTGCCGGCATTGAGGGCGCCCTGGGCGGTGGCTGGAGCGTCAAGGTCGAATATCTCTACTTGGACCTTGGCAAGACCGAGGACACGGACATCGCCCCTGGCGTGGGGATCACCGCCCAGGAGTCCTGGCGGTTCACCGACAATATCGTGCGCGTCGGTTTGAACTATAAATTCGGCGGTGGTTACTGATCGCAAACCTGATCTTTTCGTCGAAGGGCCGCTCGCAGTTGCAAGCGGCCCTTTTTCGTCCAAGCGGAGAGCCACAACCAGCTGCATTCGTTCTCTCAAAATCGAGTGAATCTCAGTTCATAACTTTCGATTGCTCCAGCCCTGACACGGCATAAATAATGCTAGGGTTGCCGGACGGGCCCTCCCGGGCGCCATCTGCCATCCACCAAGCTTCAGTCACAAGGACCTGAGCATGTCTCGTCAGGACCCCAACGCCGTCTTCGCCCGCACCTCTTTCCTCTACGGCGGTAATGCCAACTACATCGAAAATCTCTATGCGCGCTATGAGGCGGACCCTGCCGCGGTCGATGCCGAATGGCGTATATTTTTTGAGAGCCTGAAGGACGAGCGCGCCGACGTGATGGCGAGCGCGCGGGGGCCGTCATGGCAGCGACCACACTGGCCGCAACCGGCGCGCAGCGAACTCGTCGCCGCGCTTGATGGCGATTGGCGCGAGCTTGAGCGCACGCTCGGCGACAAGGTCAAGGCGCGGGCGCAGGCCACTGGCGTCGAATTCTCCGCAGCCGAGGTCCAGCAGACAGCGCGTGATTCGGTTCGCGCCCTTATGCTGATCCGTGCCTACCGCGCGCGCGGGCACTTCTACGCCAATCTTGACCCGCTTGGCCTCGAGCCGCATCGCAACGAGGAGGATCTCGATCCTCGCTCCTACGGCTTCACGGAAACGGACTACGACCGCAAGATCTTTCTCGACCGCGTACTCGGCCTCGAATTCGGCACGCTGCGGGAAATTCTCGCCATCCTTCGCCGCACCTACTGCCAGACGCTCGGGGTCGAGTTTATGCACATCTCCGATCCCGAGCAGAAGGGTTGGATCCAGGCGCGCATCGAAGGACCGGACAAGGAGATCACCTTCACGCCCGAAGGCAAGCGCGCGATCCTGAACAAGCTGATCGAGGCCGAAGGTTTTGAAAAATTCTGCGATCTGAAGTTCACCGGCACCAAGCGTTTCGGCCTCGATGGCGCCGAATCGATGATCCCTGCCCTCGAGCAGATCATCAAGCGCGGCGGCGCGCTTGGAGTGAAAGAGATCGTCGTCGGCATGGCTCACCGCGGCCGGCTCAACGTGTTGGCGCAGGTGATGGGCAAGCCGCATCGCGCCATCTTCCACGAGTTCAAGGGAGGCTCATCGACGCCGAACGAGGTCGTGGGCTCCGGCGACGTGAAATACCATCTCGGCGCCTCCTCCGATCGCGAGTTCGACGGCAATCGCGTGCACCTCTCGCTCACCGCCAATCCGTCCCACCTCGAAATCGTCAATCCGGTTGTGCTCGGCAAGGTGCGCGCGAAGCAGGATCAGTTCGGCGCGACCCGCGAAGATCGCACCATGGTCATGCCGCTGCTCATTTCCGGCGACGCCGCCTTCGCCGGGCAGGGCGTTGTGGCCGAGTGCTTCGGCCTGTCGGGACTACGCGGACACCGCACCGGCGGCTCGGTGCACTTCATCGTCAACAATCAGATCGGGTTTACGACTTATCCTCGGTATTCGCGTTCCTCGCCCTATCCGTCCGATGTCGCCAAGATGATCGAGGCACCGATCTTTCACGTGAACGGGGATGATCCCGAAGCGGTGGTGTTTGCGGCCAAGGTCGCGACCGAGTTCCGGCAGAAATTCCAATGCCCCGTGGTTATTGATATGTTCTGCTACCGGCGGTTCGGGCACAACGAGGGCGACGAGCCGTCATTCACTCAGCCGCTGATGTACAAGGCGATTCGCAAGCATCCTCCGATTGCCGAGATCTATGCGAAGAAGCTGGTCGGCGAGAACGTCGTCACCGAGGGTGAGGTCGAGAAAATGCGCGTCGATTGGCGCGCCAAGCTCGATGTCGAGCTCGAAGCGAGCCAGGGTTACAAGCCGAACAGCGCCGATTGGCTCGACGGCCGTTGGGCCGACATCAAGGCGGCGCGCGATGCGGATGATCCGCGCCGCGGCCACACCGGAGCTCCGCTCGCGACGCTCAGGAAGATCGGAACGAGCATCACGGCGATACCGGAAGGTTTCCACGCGCACCGGACCATCCAGCGCTTCCTGGAAAACCGTCGCAAAGCGATCGAATCCGGCGAAGGTCTCGATTGGGCGACGGCCGAGGCGCTTGCGTTCTGCTCATTGCTGCTCGAAGGCCATCCGGTGCGCATCTCCGGCCAGGACACCGAGCGAGGCACCTTCTCACAGCGCCATTCGGTCTTAGTCGATCAGGAAAATGAGGATCGCTATATTCCGTTCAACCATCTTGGCGAACGGCAAGCCCGTTTCGAGGTCATCAATTCGATGCTCTCGGAGGAAGCGGTGGTCGGGTTCGAATACGGCTATTCGCTCGCCGAGCCGAACGCGCTCACGCTGTGGGAGGCGCAATTCGGCGATTTCGCCAACGGCGCGCAGGTGGTTTTTGATCAGTTCGTATCGTCGGGCGAACGCAAGTGGCTGCGCATGTCGGGTCTCGTCTGCTTGTTGCCGCACGGCTACGAAGGGCAGGGGCCGGAACATTCCTCGGCAAGACTCGAGCGCTTCCTGCAAATGTGCGCCGAGGACAATATGCAGGTTGCCAACTGCACGACCCCGGCCAATTACTTCCACATCCTGCGCCGGCAGCTCAAACGCGACATCCGCAAGCCGCTGATCTTGATGACCCCGAAGTCGCTGCTGCGCCATCGGCGCGCGGTGTCGCGGCTTACCGAGATGGGCCCGGACACGACGTTCCATCGTCTGCTGTGGGATGAAGCGCAGATGTTTCCGGACGAGAAGATCAAGCTTGTCGCCGACGATAAGATCCGGCGGGTGGTGCTGTGCTCGGGCAAAGTCTATTACGACCTCTACGAGGAGCGGGAGCAACGCGGCATCAACGACATTTATCTGCTGCGGGTCGAGCAGCTCTATCCGGTTCCGCTGAAAGCGCTGGTGAATGAACTGAGCCGCTTCAAGAACGCAGAATTCATGTGGTGCCAGGAGGAGCCGCGCAACATGGGCGCCTACTCCTTCATGGAGCCGTATCTCGAATGGGTGCTCGGCCAAATCGGGGCGAAGAACAAGCAGCCGATTTACGCCGGCCGCGCCGCCTCGGCGGCGACGGCGACCGGGCAGATGTCGCGGCACCTCAAACAGCTCAAGGCCCTGCTTGACGAGGCCCTAGGCTAGCATCGCAGTTGCTGGGTGATCCGCCGCCGATCGACCGAGCGTGCCAAATGACCGAAGGATGACCATGGCTGATATCCGCGTGCCTGCGCTCGGCGAATCGGTGACGGAGGCGACCATCGGGAAATGGTTCAAAAAGCCGGGCGATCCGGTTGCCGTCGATGAGCCGCTGGTCGAGCTCGAGACCGACAAGGTGACAATCGAGGTTCCGGCCCCTGCCGCCGGCGTGCTCGCCGATATCGCCGCTAAGGACGGCGAAACAGTCGCGGTCGGGGCGCTACTCGGCCAGATTAAGGAAGGCGCAGCCGCGGCCGGCAAGGTTTCGCCTGTGCCGACGGGTCAGCCCGATCAAAAAACCGACACGACCGCCCCCATCAACGCCGCGACGGAGGAGCCGCAGCCACGCCCGCAAATCAAGCCGACGGACGTCGCGCCGCTCGCGCCTTCCGTGCGCAGAATGGCCGCCGAGGCCCATATCGACGTCTCGACTGTTCCCGGCTCGGGCAAGGACGGCCGCATCACCAAGGGCGACATGATGGCGGCAATCGAGCGCGCCGCGTCCGCCCCTACTCCCATTGCTCAGCCGCCCGCCGCCGTACAGGCGCGCGCGCCGTCGCCGCCGGACGACGCAGCGCGTGAAGAGCGCATCAAGATGACGCGGCTGCGCGCGACCATCGCCCGCCGCCTCAAGGAGGCGCAGAACACCGCGGCCATGCTCACGACTTTCAATGAGGTCGATATGAGCGCGGTGATGAACCTGCGCAGCCAATACAAGGACCTATTCGAGCGCAAGCACGGGGTAAAGCTCGGCTTCATGGGCTTTTTCGTGCGGGCCTGCGTCCAGGCGCTGAAAGAGATCCCGGCGGTCAACGGTGAAATCGATGGCGGCGATATCGTTTACAAGAACTACTATCACATCGGCGTCGCGGTCGGAACCGAGAAGGGCCTCGTCGTTCCGGTGGTGCGCGACTGCGACGAGAAATCGCTCGCGCAGATCGAGCAAGAGATCGCCGATCTCGGGCGACGCGGGCGCGACGGTACGCTCAAGATCGAAGAGATGCAGGGAGGCACCTTCACGATCTCGAACGGCGGCGTCTACGGCTCGTTGATGTCGACGCCGATCCTGAATGCGCCGCAGTCCGGCATTCTTGGCATGCACAAGATCGAGGACCGGCCGGTGGTCGTCGCTGGTAAGATCGAGATCCGCCCGATGATGTATCTCGCGCTCTCTTACGATCACCGCCTCGTTGATGGCCGCGAGGCGGTGACGTTCCTGGTGCGGGTGAAGGAAATTCTGGAGGATCCGAGGCGGCTAGTGGTGGATCTGTAAATGCCCTCGGCTCGTGCCGGCAATCAATCTTGCCCGCCAGAAAGGACCGATTGGGGAGAGACCTCTATCTGCCGGCTTTCCCCGATCTTAAACCCCGCAGCTCGGAATGTGCCCGGGCGCCGCGGCTAGGCGCGACAAAGAAGATGTGACGCATTATGCCCTACGACCTCATTGTCATCGGCTCCGGGCCGGGCGGCTACGTCTGCGCGATCCGCGCGGCGCAGCTCGGCATGAAAGTTGCGGTGGTTGAGAAGGAAGACACCTTCGGCGGCACCTGCCTCAACATCGGCTGCATTCCCTCGAAGGCGCTGCTGCATGCCTCCGAGCGCTATGAAGAAGCCGCCCACCTGCTCGACAAGATGGGCATCAAGGTCGGCCAGCCGAAGCTCGATCTTCCAGCCATGATGAAATTCAAGGACGCGGGCGTCGACGGCAACGTCAAAGGGGTCGCCTTCCTGTTCAAGAAAAACAAGATTGATACCTTCCAGGGGACCGGTCGCATCGCTGCAGCCGGGAGGGTTGAAATCAAAGCGGCCGATGGGAAAACGGAGACCATCGAGGGCAAGGCGATTGTCATCGCCACCGGCTCCGACGTGGCGCGCTTGCGCGGCATCGACATCGACGAAAAGCGCATCGTCTCCTCGACCGGAGCGCTGGTGCTCGACGAGGTGCCGGAGCGAATGCTGGTCATCGGCGCTGGGGTCATCGGGCTCGAGCTCGGCTCGGTGTGGCGCCGGCTCGGCTCCAAGGTGATCGTGGTCGAGTTGCTCGACCGGATCTTGCCCGGAATGGATAACGAGGTCTGCCGGCAGGTGCAGCGCATCTTCGAAAGGCAGGGCATGACGTTTAAGCTGTCGTCCAAAGCTACGGGCATCGCGAAGGAGGGAAAGAAATACAAGGTCACCATCGAGCCAGCGGCGGGCGGCACTGCAGAGTCGGTCGAGGTCGACGTGGTCCTGGTGTCGATCGGCCGCGTGCCATTTACGGAAGGGCTTGGGCTCGAAGCCGCCGGGGTGAAGATGGATAACAAGCGCCGCCTCATCGTCGATGCGCGCTTCGCCACGAGTGTGCCGGGGATCTATGCCATTGGTGACGTGATCGCGGGTCCGATGCTGGCGCACAAGGCGATGGATGAGGGCGTAGCGGTTGCGGAAATCATTGCCGGGAAAGCCGGCGAGGTGAATTACGACGTCATTCCGAACGTCGTCTACACCTACCCCGAGATCGCTTCGGTCGGAAAAACCGAGGAGGAGCTGAAAGAAGCCGGCATCGCTTACAATGTCGGAAAGTTTCCCTTCACTGCCAATGGCCGCGCCAAGGCGAATCTTCAGACCGACGGTTTCGTGAAAATCCTGGCCGATGCCAAGACCGATCGCGTGCTCGGCGTACACATCGTCGGCGCGGACGCCGGCAATATGATCGCCGAGGCGGCGGTCGCCATGGAATTCGGCGCCGCGTCCGAGGATATCGCCCGTACCTGCCATGCCCATCCGACCTTCACCGAGGCGGTGAAGGAGGCGGCACTGGCGGTCGAAAAGCGCGCCATTCACATGTGAGAGATGAAACGACGTCGCCCCGCGGGATCTGCGCCGTTTCCCCGCTGCCGGAGCGTGCCTTAGCGCGATGGGCCGTTAGATCAAGTGCAGTGAGTGCAGGAAGTGCGGGTTGAAAAACCCGAGCGCCATGAAGGCTAGACCGATCACACCGAGCCCTATGGCGCCATAGACCAGCGCCATCATGCCGGTAATGACCGCGGCCGAGGCCAGCACGATACCGATCTGATAGGCGGCCGATGCAAATTCGTAATGATGATAGCGCGCCAAGTGGGTGTCGCGTTCGTGCTCGTATGTTTCCGCGAGGGCCCGCAACTCCTTGCGACCGTCCTTCTCCGCCGGATCGGACTCGTAGCGCGCCACGGTTTTCATCCAGTCGTCGGCCTGCTTGAGCAGCGCTGCCTTCTTGGCTTCATCGGACACAGTGGCGGCTTCGAGCGTCAAGGCCTGAGCGGCCGTGCGAAGCGTGGTCTGGCGGATGGTCTTGGCCTGGAAGAAATTCCAGGTGTCAGAAGCTTTGATGTTGGACGAAATGCCCTCGGTCTGCGCGCTCTTGCCGAACATTTCCGCGAGGGCGAGGAAGAGGGCGATCACCGAGATCAGCAGCGCGATCTTCTTGTTCCTGCTTTCCCCAACGGATTTTCCATGGCCGCCGCCGTCTGCGTGCTCCTCATGTTTGATCTGGTGTTCGACTTCATGCTGGACCGCGTGCACGCCGTGACTCATGTCACCCTCCGAGCGTCGTTGGGCGGACGATGTATCGAACTCGCTGACTTGCGCAAGGGGACTTTGATTATGCGCGAGGATGGGCGTTGCGGTAGACTTCCATCAGCCGCTCGGTATCGACCGCCGTGTACATCTGGGTTGTCGATAGTGAGGCGTGGCCGAGCAGCTCCTGGATCGCGCGCAGGTCGCCACCGCGGGCGAGCAGATGCGTCGCGAACGAGTGGCGCAGCGCATGCGGGGTCGCGGTTTCCGGTAGCCCGAGTGCGCCGCGCAGGCGGGCCATCGCAAGCTGCACGATGCGCGGGGATAGCGGGCCGCCTCTGGCGCCGACAAACAACGGGCCTTCGCCAGGAAGATCGTAGGGGCAAATAGCGAGATATTCGGTGACGAGACTGGTGACCTGCTCCAGTAGCGGCACCATGCGCCGCTTGTTACCTTTGCCGGTGACCGTGATCACCCCGCCGGGGGCGGGAATGTCGTGGCGCTTGAGCCCCAACGCCTCGCTGAGACGCAAGCCCGAGCCATACAGCAAGCCCAGCACCGCGGCGTCGCGGGCGAGAATCCAGGGCTCGCGTTCCTCGCCGGCGCGCAACTCGGCCTCGGCAATGCGCCTGGCGGCGGCGACCGCGAGCGGTTTCGGCAGCGGCTTCGCGACTTTCGGCGTGCGCACGGCGGACAGCGCGCCCACCTTGCCCTTGCCGTCCCGTTCAAGGAAGCGGGCGAAGGAGCGTATGCCCGCCAGCATGCGCATCAGTGAGCGACTGCTGACACCCTCGCCTCGCCGTGCCGCCATGAACGCACGCACGTCGAGCGGCTTAAGGCGCGAGAGTGCCGACAGCGTTATCCGGTTGCCGAGGTGTTCGCAGAGAAAGGTGAGGAACTGGCGGACATCGCGTTCATAGGCTTCGACCGTTTTCGGTGACAACCGCCGTTCGGCAGATAGATGTGCCAGCCAGCGCGCAAGCTCGCGGGCGACCTCGCTGGCCGCACGCTTGAGATCCGGCTCGGCTGTTGCGCTTGACATGAAAGCAGATATCGCACCCCTTCCTTCACTCTTCATTAAGCCCCAGTCGGCCGACGATCATGGCCAAACGCGTCGTCGATGTCCTCGTTCCGGTCGCCCTCGACCAGGCCTACTCCTATCGAGTGCCGGAAGGGCTCGAGCTCGCGCCCGGCGACCTGGTGACGGTGCCGCTGGGTGCGCGGATGGCGACGGGGGTAACCTGGGCGGACAATACCAGCCCCAATCCCCGGCTCGACAATCGCATGCGGGATGTCGAGGCAAAGCTCGA
>DASQXF010000142.1:0-3452 GCA_035639895.1 Xanthobacteraceae bacterium | reverse complement strand
TATCTGTCCGCCGGGGCGGGTTTCATCGCCGAGAGCACGGGCTGGCCGCTGTTCTTCATCATCAGCACGCTGACCGCCCTGCCGAGCCTGGTGCTGCTGGTTTGGCTGCAGCAGCGCGGGCATTTTGCCGGCCTCGCCAAGCCGACCCGCATCGTGATGGATGATTAAAACGTCGTGCGCTGGCGGATCGCTGCTGCCAGCGTTCCCTCGTCGAGATAATCGAGTTCGCCGCCGACCGGTACGCCGTGTGCAAGGCGCGTGACCTTGACATTGGCGTCATGCAGCAAGTCGGTGATGTAGTGCGCCGTAGTCTGTCCATCGACGGTGGCGTTGAGCGCGAGGATCACCTCCTTCACCGCCGGATCGTGCGCACGCGACACGAGCGCGTCGATCGAGAGGTCTTGCGGACCGATGCCATCAAGCGGCGAGAGTGTGCCGCCCAGCACGTGATAGCGGGCCTTGATCGCGTGCGCGCGCTCGAGCGCCCACAGGTCGGCTACGTCGGCGACCGCCACGATGATCGAGGGATCGCGCTGCACGTCGCTGCACACGGCACACGGGTTCTGGGTGTCGATATTCCCGCATATGCGGCAGACCTCGATTTTCTCGAGCGCCGTCTGTAGCGCGGCGGCAAGCGGCGCCATGATCTGATCGCGCTTCTTGATGAGAAAGAGCGCCGCGCGCCGGGCCGAACGGGGACCGAGACCGGGCAGGCGGGCGAGCAGAGCGATCAGACGCTCGATCTCGGGTCCGGCGGCGGCGGTCGGCATCAGCGGGCAACAGCGACCTGCGTCGCGACCTACTGCACGGGCGTCGAGGTCGGCGGCGCGCGCAACGCCGCAATCAACTGACGCAAGCTGAACAAGGTGCGCTTGTCCTCGATACCTGGAGCCATTTCCGCCATTGCGGTCTCGAGGTACGCCGCGAAGCGATCCTTATCGACCACTCCCTCTTGCACCAGAAAACGACAGGTCAGCACGTGACACGCCAAAAATCCCGCGATTGCGGCCGACAAGGTCTGCATGTCGATTTCTTTGTCCACGGCCGACCTCCATCCGATGCTGTTTCGCCGCCTTGTCCGCGATCAGACGCCTGCTCAAAACAGTTTCATGCCCGGCGGCAGCGGCAAGCCGCCAGCAACGCTTTTCATCTTTTCCTGCATCAGTGTCTCGGCCTTACGCCGCGCGTCGGTATGGGCGGCGATGACGAGATCCTCGACGATCTGCTTCTCCGAGGGCTTCATCAGCGTGTCGTCGATCGTGACGCCCTTCATTTCACCCTTGCCGGACAGTTTGACCGTGACGAGGCCGCCGCCCGAAGTGCCCTCGACCTCGATTTGGTCGAGCTCGGCCTGCATCGCCTCCATCTTGGATTTGAGTTCGGTCGCCTGCTTGATCAGGCCGAGGAAATCCGCCATCGCTCACCTCTCCTGCGCCGCGTAGCGAAGCTCAAGCTTCATCGGCGGCTTCGTTCGGGCTACTCGTATGCGGGAATTGGGCGCCGAAGCCAGCGTCATTGTCCTCAGGCGCAAGTTCCTTGTCCTCGGACTCATCCGACGGCAGCCCCTGCGGCAAGGCCGCGGCGCCCTCGCGCACGTCCACGATCTCGGCGCCGGGAAAGCGGGCGAGCACGGCCTGCACCAGCGGATCTCCGCGCACGCCTGTCTTGAGCGCGGCTTGCCGCGCATCATTCTGCGATCTCACCGTCGGCTCGCCATCCTCGGCCGACACGACGACCATCCAGCGCCGGTTGGTCCACTGCGAGAACTTCCGCGCGAGATCGTTGACCAGCGTCTTGGCGGCGGTCGGCTCCAATGCGATCTCGAGTCGACCATCTTCGCAGCGCACGAGCCGTACGTCGCGCTCGAGCGCGAGCTTGACCGAGAGGTCGCGCTTTTGCGCGGCAAGAGCGATCAAATCCTCGAAGCCCGCAATCGCTAGCGCAGGCGCGCTCGGCTGGGCTTCGGCCGCCCGCGCGACGGGATCGTTCGACGGCGCAAGCGCTGCGCGCGGCGCGCCGCGCGAGGCTTCCACCCGTGGCGCCTCGAAGCGCGGCGCGGCCGGCGCCGGCGCAGGCGAAGCAGCGGACGCGCGCGCCCGCGAGCCGCTCCCGTTTTCGTCGAGCGAGCGGATCACCTCGTCAGGCGTGGGCAGATCGGCGGCGTGGGCGATGCGCACCAGCACCATTTCGGCGGCCGCGAGCGGGCGGCCGGCGGCGTCGACCTCGGCAATGCCCTTGAGCAGCATTTGCCAGGTGCGTGAGAGCACACGCATGGAGAGCTTCTCGGCACAGGCGCGTCCGCGTGCGCGCTCGATCTCGATCAGCGAACGGTCGTCGGCTACCGCAGGCACGATCTTCACGCGGGTGACGAAATGGGTGAAATCGGCGAGATCGGTCAGCACCACCGCAGGATCGGCGCCGGTGTCATATTGCGCGCGCAGCTCCGTGAGCGCCGCGGCGATATCGCCGCGCATCAACGCCTCGAACAGCTCGATCACCCGCACCCGGTCGGCGAGCCCCAGCATCTGCCGCACGTCTTCGGCGCGCACCGGTCCCGCCGCATGCGCGATCGCCTGATCCAACAGGGAGAGCGCATCGCGGACCGAGCCTTCCGCAGCCCGCGCGACCAGAGCAAACGCTGCGGGCTCGACCTCAATGCCTTCCTTACCCGCGATCGTTTCGAGGTGCTTCACCAGCAGATCGGCATCGACGCGGCGCAGATCGAAGCGCTGGCAGCGCGACAAAATGGTGATGGGGACCTTGCGAATTTCGGTCGTGGCGAAGATGAACTTGGCGTGCGGCGGCGGCTCTTCCAGCGTCTTGAGCAGCGCGTTGAACGCCTGCGTGGAAAGCATGTGAACTTCATCGAGAATGTACACTTTGTAACGCGCGCTCACCGGAGCATAGCGAATCGCGTCGTTGATCTGGCGCACGTCGTCGACACTGTTGTGGGACGCAGCGTCCATCTCGATCACGTCGATGTGCCTGCTCTCCATGATCGCGTGGCAGTGCATGCCGATGACTGGCATCTTGATGGTGGGGGCGGTAATGGACCCGTCAGGAAGCTCGTAATTGAGCGCGCGGGCGAGAATGCGCGCCGTGGTGGTCTTGCCGACGCCGCGCACGCCGGTCAGGATCCAGGCCTGCGGAATACGAGCGGTCTCGAACGCATTCGAGACCGTGCGCACCATGGCGTCCTGCCCGATCAGGTCGTCGAAGGTCGCGGGACGATACTTGCGCGCCAGCACGCGGTATGACGCTTGCCTTGAGCGATCCTCCGTCACGAGACCCGGTCCGGACTGGTTCGTGCTGTCGCTCATAATACCATCCGGTCCGACGCCCGACGCCTTAAGTCTTCGCACTTGGCATGAGGGAAAGGTGGGAGGCTGACGAGCGACCCGAACCGCGCTCGTTAGGGCTGCTTCCTTCCGGACCTGACCCGGTTGGCGAGT
>DASQXF010000141.1:0-2695 GCA_035639895.1 Xanthobacteraceae bacterium | reverse complement strand
GAACTGCGCCGCAGGTGGCGCAATTTGCGCATCACCATCTATGCCAAGGACCTCGACGTTCGTAACACGACATCTTTCATCGCCGCCGGTCAGTTCGAGCCGTCGGGCATCTGCGACGAATACGAGACCGAAGACGAGAAGCAAGTCCTTGCCGACTATCTACGGCGCTCGCGCGATAGAATTTTCGAGCTGCACAATTCATCGCGCTGGCACCGATACGGCATTGCGTTCAGACGGGACTATACGCTGGATCACTGGAATCGCGCCTACGATGAGTACACGCCCGACGATGTCGTGCCCCAGTATCGGTCTGGCACCCTTCCCTTCGCGAAACTGAACGCGGTCGGACGCGAATACAGAACCTGGCTGATTAATCCGACCATTCTGCTGCCGCAGCTCGTCGCCGACCTCAAGCGAAGCGCCGTGCGATTCCGCAGGCGCCATTTTGAAAGCAAAGACGACTTCGCACAGCTCAAAGAAAATATCGTCATCAATTGCACCGGCTATGGTGCGAGGGCATTGATGAACGACGAGGACGTCATCGCCAAGCGCGGGCATCTGGTGATGCTGCGGAGGACGCTTCCCAAACAGTTCTACTTCTTCAGCGGCGGCTGCGGGAATAGGAGGAATATGTACGTGTTCTGCCGTCACATGGACATTGTCGTGGGCGGAACGGTGCAGACAGGCAACGATACGCAAGGTATCATCGAGGCTGATCGCAGCAGGTTCGTTCGCATTCTCGAGAACGCGCGAGCGATGTTCGATGGCCGCATTGCCGACTGCGTTAGCGCCTAATGCGATGTCCTGCCGCAGGGCCGCCGGCGTCGCTCGCGGAACTCGGCACGCCGACCTGGATTGTCGCTTCACCTAAAGGAGGCAGCCATGACCAAGATCGCGGCAATTGCGCTCGCGGCATTGATCGCCGGCGCCGGCGCGGCAGCGGCGCAGACGTTCTATTTCGGCGTCGGTCCGGATCCGTACTACGCCCCGCGGCCCTACTATGGCCCCTCTCCATACGGCCCCTCCCCGTACTACGGCCCCTCTCCATACGGCCCTTCCCCGTACTACGGTCCCTCCCCATACTCAGGCCCCCCGCCCGCCTATTACGGCGGACCCGGATACTCCAGGGAGGCCATGTTCTATCGGCCCGGCCGCTACCGCACGTGGAACGGGTGTCAGCCGGGCTGGACGGTTCAGGACGGCCTGTGCAAACCGTACCGCGGCTATTAACAGCAACAGAAACGAGTGAGGCGGCCGGGACCCGACGGTAGCGAGGGAGTCCGGAATCCATAACCAAAGCTGGCGGTTATGGATTCCGGGCTCGCGCCTTCGGCGCGCCCCGGAATGACACTGATCGTAATTTCGCTTAGGACGTCTGCTCGGGCTGAAAGTTCATCGCCACGCCGTTGATGCAGTAGCGCAAATGCGTCGGCGGCGGTCCGTCCTCGAACACGTGGCCGAGATGGCTGCCGCAACGGCTGCAATGCACCTCCGTGCGCACCATGCCATAGGTGCGGTCGGTCGAGGTTTCCACGGCGCCCGGCACCGGATCGTTGAAACTCGGCCAGCCGGTGCCGCTCTCGAATTTCGTCTTCGACACGAACAGCGGCTGACCGCATCCGGCGCAGACGAACCTGCCCTGGCGCTTCTCGTAGTTCAACGCGCAGCTGCCGGGCGCCTCGGTCCCGTGCCGGCGCATGATCTGATATTGCTCGGGCGTGAGCAGGCGGCGCCACTCCTCGTCCGTGTGGGTGACCGGAAATTGTTTGGTTTCCATTGCTCTAACTCCTCAGCTCGATCCCTGTCCGATCACGTGTATGAGCGCCGCGCGGTTCCCTCGCCCCGCGAGCGGAGCGAAGCGGGGAGAGGGTGCCGAGCCGCGAAGCGGCGAGGGGGTGAGGGGCGAATGCAGACTCCATCTGAAGCGCAGATTCGCCTCCCGAGATTATTTTGCCCCTCACCCGGCCCTCGCTACGCTCGGGCCACCCTCTCCCCGCTTCGCGGGGCGAGGGTTTCACCGCGCCTGCGACACGTATACCTGCGCTCAGGCCGGCTTACGCTCGAGCAATTCGATGGAAACCCCCTCCGGCGCGCGCAGGAAGGCAACGCGCACGCCCGGCCGCACCGTTGTCGGCCCGCGGGTGAACTCGACGCCCTTCGCCTTGAGTTCGGCAACGAGCGCATCGATGCCGTCGACCGTGAGTCCGAAATGATCGAGCCCCTGGTAAGGCGTAACCGGGGGCGGGTTGACGCCATCGCCCGGCTCGACCGGCGCGATGAAGATGTTGGCGCCGCCGAGCTTGAGGTCAATGCGCGGTTTGCCCTGCTGCATGCTGCGGATCACCTCGGCGCCGAGCATGCGCTCGTACCACTGGGCGGTCGCTTCGGGATTGGGGGTACGCAAATGGATGTGATCCCAGGTGTACGTGGCCATTGCCGGTCTCCCTGCTGTGTTCCGCGCGAGCATAGCCGGGATGAAGCGTCGGCGAAATCTCAGTAAGGCCGTAGCCGGATGAGCGGAGCGCAATGCGGGATCCCTGGCGACACCTCGTGATCCGGTGAAGGCATAACCCGCCTATCGCTTCGCTCATGCGGCGGGCTACGCTTGCCCGATGGCCGCCTTCTTCTCCTCGCGACGCTTGCTCGCTGCCGGCGCCGCATCGCCGGACAATTCGAGTTCGGCGAAAATTTCCTC
>DASQXF010000140.1:0-3782 GCA_035639895.1 Xanthobacteraceae bacterium | reverse complement strand
GGGAGTTGAGATCATCAAGATCGACGACAAGAAGCCGTTCCAAGAAGCGGTGAAGCCGGTCTGGGACAAATACGCAACGCAACACGGCGAACTGATCAAGCGCATTCAAGACGTGAAGTGAGCCTCGCAGGCCGATTGTTGCTACCCTCCGTCGTCTTCGCGCACCCGTATGCACGTCAAATAAAGGTCATCATTGCCGGGCTTGACCCGGCGATCCATCCGGCTTCGCGAGAACTCTTGCGAAGAAGATGGATGCGCGGGCATAAGCGCGTTCACGCGCGCCTTCGACGCGCTTCTGCCCGCGTATGACTCGTTGGAGCGAGGCATGCAATGAAGCGGCACTACATCCGGGCAATGGACGCACTCCACGGTGTCTGCCTGTTCGTCGCCGGCACCTGCCTCGTCGTCATCACGATCATCGTCCCCTACGGAGTATTCACCCGCTACGTCCTCAACAGTGCAGCATCGTGGCCCGAGCCGATGGCCGTGCTGCTGATGATCGTGCTCTCATTCCTCTCCGCTGTCGTTTGCTACCGGGAGCATCTGCATATCGGCGTCGGCGTCCTGCCGGCTTTTCTCGCCGAACCGGCCAAATCGGTGCTGGGCGTTTTTCTCGAAATTTGCATGCTCGCGACCAATCTGTTCATGGTGGTCTGGGGCATCAAGCTCGTACAGACGACCTGGTACCAGAGTATCGCGGAATTCCCCATCGTCACCGCGGGCATGGCCTATCTGCCGATCCCGGTCGGCGGCGCAATCACCGTCGCCTTCGTCATCGAGCGCTTTCTGACCGGACGATTCTTCCAGGAGCCCGAGCCCGACACAGTCAGCCAGATCGCGACCGAGTAGGAGCGGCGCGGCATGGACGTCCTGGTTCTGGTCGGCAGCTTCGCGCTCGTTTGTCTGTTGGGCATGCCCGTTGCCTATGCGCTCGGACTTGCCGCCATCCTCGCCGCGCTGTGGTCCACCATCCCGCTCGAAGCCGTGATGCTCAAGGTCTCGGGCGGGATGAGCGGTTTCTCGCTGCTCGCCATTCCGTTCTTCATTCTCGCCGGCGCGATCATGGCCGTCGGCGGCATGGCGGAGCGCCTGGTCAACCTCGCCAAGGTGTTCGTCGGCTTCATTCGCGGCGGGATGGCGCTCGTCAACATCGTCGCCTCAACGATGTTCGGCTGCCTTTCCGGATCTTCCGTGGCCGACACCGCGGCGGTCGGATCAGTGATGATTCCGCAAATGATCAAGCACGGCTATCCGCGCCTGTTCGCCGTCAACGTCACCATTTCGGGCTCGCTGCAGCCTCTGCTGCTGCCGCCCTCGCATAACATGATCATCTATTCGCTCGCCGCCGGCGGAACGATTTCGGTGGCGCAGCTGTTCATGGGCGGAGTCATCCCGGCGTTGCTGCTTGGCCTGTCGCTGATCGTCCTCGTCCTCATCACCGCGCACCGGCAAAACTTCCCGAAGGGCGAAATGGTCCCGCTGCGCCAGGCGCTCAAGATCGCGCTCGACGCGTTCTGGGGCCTGATCACGATCGTGATCATCCTCGGGGGAATCCTCACCGGCGTCTTCACGCCGACCGAGTCCGCCGCAGTCGCCTGCGTCTACGCGTTCCTCGTCACCATGTTCGTCTATCGCGACTGCAAATGGCGCGATCTGCCGCAATTGATCGCGCGCGTGGTGCGCACGGTCGGGATGGTCATGATCATGATCGGCTTCTCGATCGCCTTCGGCTACATGATGGCGATCATGCGCATCCCGGCAAAGGCCACGGAGTTTTTCGTCCAGATCTCGAGCGACAAATACACGTTCCTTCTCTACGTCAACGTTCTGCTGTTGTTGCTCGGCACGTTCATGGATCTGGCGCCGATGTTGCTGATATGTACGCCGATCTTCCTGCCCGTGATCAACACTTTTGGAATCGATCCCGTGCACTTCGGGATCATCATGATCCTTAATCTCGGCATCGGCCTGCTCACGCCTCCGGTCGGGCCGACGATGGTGGTGGGATGCGCGATCGGCCGCGTGAGCATGGAGGCGGTATCGCGCAGCATCCTGATCTTCTATGTGCCGATGCTGATCGTGCTCGCACTGGTGACCTATATACCCGCATTATCGCTTTGGCTGCCGCATTTGCTGCTGAAATAGAATGGATTGGCCGAGCTGGCCGATCCGCACGCGAGCGTCATCGCGGCTAGAGCGAGTAGCCGCCGTCCACTACCAGTGTCTGTGCGGTCACCATGCTGGTATCGGCGCAAAGAAATACGATGGCGGCGGCGATATCAGCCGGCGTGCAGGCGCGCTTGAGCAGCGAGCGCTCGATGGCCGCTTGCTTGCGCGCCTGCGGCCATGGCCGTGTCCAGTCGGTGTCGACGAAACCCGGCGCGACCGCGTTCGCACGCGCTTCCGGCGCGAGCGCGCGGGCCAAATTCTGCGTGAGGTTGATAAGGCCGGCCTTGCTCGCACCGTAGGCCATGCTGGAACCCGCCATGTTGCGGCCGGCGACGGAAGCGGTGTTGCAAACCGCGCCGCGCGCTGCCTTAAGGGCCGTCGCCGCCGCGCGGGTGCAACGGAATGGCCCGAGCAGGTTGGTGGCGAGGATAGTCGCCCAAAATTCCTCGGTCAGCCGGTCGAGATCGGCCGGCGGGATCGGCGCGACGGTGGCGGACGTGCCGGCATTGTTGGCGAGGAAGTCGAGCCGGCCCAGCGCGTCAATGGCATCGCCTACCATCTTTTCTGCCGCGCCGGCCTCCGAGACATCGCCCGGCGCACCGATCACGGCAAAGCCCTGGGCGCGCAGCCGCTCTAGCGCCGCAGGGCCGCGCGGATCGTCCGGCAGATGATTGAGGGCAACCTTCGCACCGCGCCGGGCGAACAACTCGGCCGTGGCCAGCCCGATGCCCGATGCCGCCCCCGTCACCAGCGCGGTCTTGCCTTCGAGGTCGCCCATGCTCGACCAAGCCCTGAAAAAGTTTCGCCCGGGCGTGACCGGGCGAAACGCTGGCGGTGGTCCGGCTTAGCGACGCATCTCACTGAACAGAACGCCGCCTTTTGCCTTGGCAGTCGGCTCGGATTCCACAATTTCCACCATTACAGCCTCGGCGGGAACGGAGAAATTCTTCACCACAGCGTCGGTAATGTCCTTGATCAGCGCGCGTTTCTGATCAAGCGAGCGGCCCTTGACGGCGTGGACATAGATTTCTGGCATGGCGGTCTCCCTATTGTGCGTCGCACCCGGCCACTATAGCGAGTGAGCCGGACATAGGAAGATGCCGGCGGCAGCAGGGGCGGCTCACCGCATGTAGTCGAAGAAGCCCTCGCGGATATATACGCGGCGCCCAAAATCGCGCTCACCGCCGCCATATCCGCGACCCCACTCGTCCGCGCGCACCTCTCGCCCCCAAGGCGCATTACGCCAATCCGGATCGCGCCGTCGGTTCTCCCTCCGGGCAGACTTGTGCGGCTTCTTGGACGTCGCAGCGGGCCGTGGGAGTGACTCGATTGCCGCCACTGGCGGGACGGATGTGGTTGCTGCCGACGGCTCCACCTGGCGCTCAACCGGCTTGCTCGCCGCTTGAGGGTAGTCTTGCGCGCTCCCCGGCACAGCCGACGTGTGGCCGAGCGCGATGGCAGCAAGAGCCGGACGATCGGCTGGGAGGCGAACGATTCGTGGCTTGCGTGCTTTGCCCGCGACGCATTTGCCGTCGAGGTAGGCCCAAGTGCGCTGCACGAGATTGTGCTGGACCGAATTGTTCTGCTGGCAACTGGCCTTGTCCGGTTCACTC
>DASQXF010000139.1:0-19703 GCA_035639895.1 Xanthobacteraceae bacterium | reverse complement strand
AAGTAGCTTTCCCTGCGCGTCCACCGCGACATCGAGCGACCAGTATTGGTCGCGCTCCTGGGCAGCGTTGGTGAAATGCTCCCGCCGGTCCTCGATCCATTTGACCGGCCGCCCGACGAGCTTGGCAGCCGCGACGACCGCGATGTCCTCGGGATAGACGCAGAGCTTGGGACCGAAGCCGCCGCCGACATCAGGAGTCGCCACACGCAACCGGCTTTCCTCGAAATCGAGTAGCGCGGTCAACGACTGGAACAGATCATGCGCTTTCTGGGTCGATGCCCACACCGTCATGGTGTCGTCGCGCCATTCCGCCAAAGTGCCACGGCCCTCGATAGGATGCGCGCCACCGCGATGCTGCCAGAGCTCCTCGTGAAAAACGTGCGCGGCCTTGGCGAACGCTGCTTCGACATCGCCATAGGCGACCTTGTAGGCGGCGGCGATGTTGGTATTGAGCTCGCGCCGTACCGCGGGCGCCATCGGCTCGATGGCGCTGCGAGCGTCGGAAACAGACGCAAGCACGTCATAGTCGACGGCAACCACGGCCGCTGCATCCTCGGCGACATAGCGGCTGTCGGCAAGGACGATCGCGACCGCCTCGCCGACATAAGACACTTCCCCGTCGGCGAGGGCGAAGGACCAGTAACGATCGAGCGGCGTCCCAGAATTGGAATGGCGCAGCATGCGGCGCCTGACAAGAACCGGGGAGAGATCGTCGAGCGTGAGCACGGCGTGCACGCCCGGCAGCGCGCACGCGGCGTGGATATCGATCCGACGGATCGTCGCGTGCGGATGGGGGCTGCGCACGAACGCCGCGTGCCACATGCCGGCAACTGCGATGTCGTCGACGAAACGCCCTTTGCCGGCGAGCAGCGCGCCGTCCTCGAGGCGAGGAACGCGCGCTCCGATCAATCCACCCATGTCCTCGACCGCGCCTCGGTTTTGCAGCGCAGACCTTGATCCGGCGATGTCCTATTCGGACATCGCCTTGGCGGCTTTGGCGATGACGTCCTTAGGCGTCGCGTAGGCTTCCGCCAGAAGCGTCTCAAGCCGGTTCGCACTGACGGGATTGACCTCGAAATTGAGCCGCTCGGCCTCGGCGAGAAAATCTGGATCCGCGGTCGTGCGCTCGAACGCGGCGATCAGCGCAGCTCTGCGATCCGTGGGAATGCCCGGCGGGGCTGCGAACGGGCGTGCCATGGCTTGTCCAATCAGCAGCAATTTCAGAATTTGCGTCTGATCCGGCTGCTTGGCGAGCTCGCCCGCCGACGGAACATCCGGCAGCTCCGGCTGTTTCTTGATCCCGGCTTGCACCAGGATGTTGGCCCGCTTGTCCTTGAGCCAATGGGGGTAGCGGCCCTTGAGCGTGCTCCACGACAATCCGCATAGGCCATCCACCTCGCCGCGTTCGACGGCGAGCTGAATTTCGTTGGTGCCGGGGTAGCCGGTCACGACCTTGATTTTGGCACCGAGCACGTTGCGATAGAAGGACGCGAAAATGTTGGGATCGGAGCCGGCGCCCTCGGCACCGAAGGTCGCCGGTGTCACCAGGAGTTCGGTGAAGGTCTTCGCCGGCGCATCGTGACGGGTGACGCACAGGCTGACCTCATCGGTGACGCTGCCGAGCCAGGTGAACTTGGTACTGTCGAATTCCGCTTTGTCGAGCAGCGGCGCGATGCCCATGCTGCGCGAGAACGTGCCGATGACGGAGCCGTCTTTGGGAGCGACGGAATAAACGTAATTGGCCGCCTTGAGGCTCCCGGCACCGGTCATGTTTTGCGGCACGACGCTGGGACTGCCAGGAATATGCTTACCGAGATGCCGCGCCAGAAGCCGCGCATACGCATCGTAGCCGCCGCCCACGCTATAGCCGATGAGGAGCGAAACGGTCTTGCCCTTGTAAAAATCCTCGACACCGGCGGAGCGGGCAGGCTGCGTCGTAACGGCGGCGGCGAGCGCGACCGCAATGCCGCAACGGATCAGACGGCACAAACTTTCCGAGAACCGACCCCATAGGATGGGTCGAGCGTCGCGATACCCATCGCATCGACCCCGTACCTCAACCAGAAGATTTGGATTCATCATTGCAGTCGACCAACCATTTCGGCCCGAGATCGGCGGTGGGTTTCGCTTCGCTCGATCCACCTACGAACTGGAGAAGAGTTGCGGAAACTTCGACCGCAAGCGCTTGCGCAGGTCGGCGCTCACGTCGACGGTAACGGGGAATGTGCCCTTGAGCTTCTTGTCGTAGGGAATGCAAGCATCGATCAGGATGCGGTTGTTAAAATTGCCGGGAAGGAACAGCGGATCGCGCTTCGAGGCCCAGGCCTTTTGAATGAGGTCGATATCGGTGAGCGGATCAAACCGCGTGCACATCGCCCACAGGACCTGGTCGAGGTCGCCGGCATCGATATCCTCGTCGACCACCACGGTCCACTTGCCGGCGTAAGCGCCGCCCTGGCATGACGACGCGATGTGCAGCGCCTGGCGCGCGTGGCCCGGGTAGCGCTGGCGGATCTGGATCGCAGTAAAGCGGGTCGCGGGGCCCGCTTCGTGATTCCAAACACCGAGCACCTCGGGCACGCCGCAGGCCTCCAGCGAACGCCAGATCTGCGCCGCTCCGGCAATGCCCTTGAGCAGCCCGGTCTCGTCGACGGGTTTGTGCTGCGGTGCGCAGGTGAGGATCGGATCGTTGCGGTACAGGATCGTCTTCACGTTGACGAAAGGCCGCTCCTGCGTGTCGTCGGAGTAGTAGCCCATCCATTCGCCGAACGGCCCTTCCGGCAGCACCTGGCCGGGCACGCTCTCGCCTTCGATGGCGATCTCGCAGTCAGCGGGGATCGGAAAACCCGTATACGGTCCGCGCACGACATCGATCGGTTCCCCGCGCAGCCCGCCGGCGATGTCCATCTCGCCGATTTCGGGCAGCGGGCTCGAGGATAGCATAAAGAGTAGCGGGTCCTGTCCGCACAGGATAACGACCTTCATCGGCTGCCCGCGTTCGAAGTATTTATCGCGATGAATTCGGCCGTGCTTTCCCTCGGTGATTTGGCAGCCGACGGTCTTGCCGTCGTAAACCTGGCTGCGATAAGCGCCGAGATTGAACCACCCCGTATCGGGATCCTGCGTGATCACGCAGTCGGCGGTGCCGATGAAACGTGCCTTGTCCAGCTCGTGGTGTCGCGGCACCGGAAATTTCAGCACGTCGACGCCGTCGCCTTCGATCACGTTCTCGAACACGGGACCATCGTTGACGAATCGCGGCGGCAGCGGTTTGAGGTTCTGCATGCGGGCATGATAGGTCCGCACCACGTCGACCTTGCGCTCGTATTCGAGCGGCAGTCCCAGCGTCAAAGCGATGCGGCGCGCCGAGGAGAGCTGCCCGTAAAGCGTGCGGAAGCCTTTGGGATAGCCCGGTACGTTGTCGAACAAGATCGCCGGTGCGCTGCCGCGGCTCGTTTCCGTGAGCATGTGCGTGATGGCCCCCATCTCCACGTTCCAGTGGGCGCCGTCGACCCTGCGCAACTCTCCCATCGTCTCGACTTGTTCGAGCCAGCCGCGCAACCCGTCGTATTGCATGCGCGGCTTTGACGCGGCCTCGTCGGTGCGGATCATGCTCTTCTCTCCATTGCCCGGACTGCATCTATACAGCCGTCCCGATGCGCGGGCAAAGCGTAGCCTGCGCGGGATGGCGTCGCCGCGCGCGACGGCGCGTTGCCGTGCGATGGGATCTTTTCGACGAGACTAGCGCGTGGACTCGGGCTCGGCTGCGCCGCCTTCGGGTCCAGCCTCGGCCGGCCTGCGAGCGCCGCCCCCTCGGCCGTTTTTCGTTCTCTGCGGCTCTTTGGTGGTGTCGGACACCACTTCGAGGGTGGGGCCGGCTTGCTGCGCGGAGCGCCCGGACAGGATATCGCGTTGCAGGCGCGCGTAGTCGCGCCGCGTGGTTTCCAGCGCACCCTGCGCAACGGCGAGCTCGACGCGGTCGCGTTGCAGGCTCGCACTGAGCTCGTCGATGCGCCGCTCGGCTTTGCTGCGATACGCCGCGGCGTCGGCCTCGATCTCCCCCATGCGGTCGGCCAACGCCTTGATCTTCTCCTCGGCGTGCGCAAGCGAGCTCTCTCGCGCCTTCAGCGCCTCCGCCAAATTGCTCGACCGCTCCATGAGCGAGACACGCGCCTGTTCCAGCTCGCGGGTCTTGCCGTCGAGCGCATCGCGCGCGGCGGTGAGCCGCTCGACCGTCTTCTCGGTGTTGGCGCGAGCGATGCTTGCCTCCACCACCTTGCGCTCCAAGACCCTGATGTCCTCGGTACGGGCGACGAGAGTCTGGCGCACCTCGGCCAGCAGCTGCTCGGCGGTGGCGGCACGCGAACGTAGCGCCTCCAACCGCAGGTTCAAGGCATAAGCTTCGGATTGATGCCGCTCGTTCGCCTCATCGCGGGCGGTCGCGAGCGTGGCGCGCTCGTTCTCGACGGCGGCCAGGCTGATGTCCATCTGTTCGAGACGCGCTCGCGCCGCAGTCAACCCGTTCTCGCTCTCCGTGAGGCGGCGAGACAACCGCGAGTTCTCCGCGAGCGTCTGATCGAGTGCCGTTTGCAGCGAGCGCTTGTCGTTCTCCACCAGCAGGAGTTTCTCCCGCGCCTGCGCGGCGTCGGACTGCAATTCGACAATTCGCTTGTCGGCACTGCTGGCGTGATCGACCAAAATCTGGTTGGCCTCGCTCAAGGCGCGGGCATTGGCTGCCTCCTGCGCCAATTGGCTCTCGAGATTGGCGATTTCGGAGCGCGCGGCGACGATTTGGCTGGCAAGTTCCGCCTTCTCCGCGTCGAGCCCGCGCGCGCTCTGTTGCGCCAAGCTCAATTGCCGGCGAAGCTCCTCGCCGGCGTTTTCCAGTTCCGCCGCGCGCTTTTCCAGCGCGCCGTAGTCGCTGCGCACGGTGTCGTAACTGGTGCGAAGCTCGGTAAGCACGTTGCGCAAGCCGAAATTATCGGTTTTTTCCTGTTCGAGCGCATGCAGTGCCGCACCGATGGGCTCTACGAGGTTGCGGAAGGCCTCCTTGAGATCGTCGAGCGCGCCGATGCGACGATCGGTATCGATCAGTAGGTTGCGTAGTGTCTCATTGTCCTCGCCGACGCGCGCCCCGATGTCGGCCAAGGTGGGCTCGACGGGCTCCTCGGCGCGTGGGACAGGCTTACCGACCGCCGGCACCGCATATACCGTAGACGTGGATGCAACACCCTTGCGGCCAAGAAGATCTGAGATCGTACGCATGACATCCCCACAACCTGGCAAGACCTCCGGGCTTATACCGACTTTTGCAACCCGCCACAATCAGAACACCCAGTAGCGGGGGCAAAAGCGACCATATTTGGAGAAAGCCGAATCCGCGTCGCTCAGTTTCGCGGCAACACATGTGCCCATTTGGCGCGGATGTTCGCGTCCAGCTCCTTGCTCGAGCGCGCCACGCGCGGAAAGCTATCGCGACGCGACCAAGGTCGACAGGCATCAATAACCACGCGCGCATTGCGCGGATCGTCGCTGCCATAGGCCATGGGGTCGAGGGCGGTGCTCCAGCAGCCACGCAGGATCTCGATTCCTTCGCGAGGATCGAAGCGCGTGCACATCGCCCATACCACTTGATCCATGTCGGCAGGATCGATGTCGTCGTCCACCACGACCACGAAACGGTTCGCATAAGCGCCGGCATGGCATTGCGAGGCGATGAGTCCGGCCTGCTTGGCGTGACCGCCATATTGCTGCTTGATCGCGACCGTGAGCCAGAGCCGGCTGCCGCCGGCCGCATGCGCCCAGACGCCTTTCACCTCCGGGATGCCGGCGGCTTCGAGCTGGTTCCACACCGCGCCGGAACGGTAGGTGCCGCGGTAGAAGGAATCGTCGTCGGGCGGTACCGCAGGGACGGCGCCCAACAAGATCGGATCATCGCGACGCATGAACGTCTCGATGCGGATCGCTGGCTCTTTTTTCTTCCCACCCGCGTAATACCCGGTCCACTCGCCGAGCGGTCCCTCTTCGAGGAGATCGTTCCGATGGATGAAGCCCTCGAACGCGATCTCCGCGTGCGCCGGTATGGGCAGGCCGGTGCGCGGGCCGTTGATCACCTCGACCGGCTCGCCGATCAGCCCGCCGGCAACGTCGTATTCGTTCTTTCCGTAAGGAATCTCGAGTCCTCCCACCATGAACAAGGCCGGGTGCATTCCCGCCACCACGGCGATCGGACAGGGTTCACCGCGTTCGTGATAGCGCCGCTTGATCAAGTCGCCGTGCTTGCCCTTGGAGCACATCACGGTTGCGACGTTCGGGCCATGGGACTGCACGCGATACGCGCCGTAATTGATCCAGCCGGTGTCTGGATCCTTCATGATCACCATGCAGCCCGTCCCGATGTAGTAGCCCCCATCGTGCTCGTGCCAGCGCGGCGTCGGGATGCTCTGGATGTTGATATCCTTACCGCTGCTGACGTTCTCCATCAGCGGTCCGGACTTGACCTTGATCGGTGCGATGCTCGGCGCCTCCTTCATGTATTTGCGCCAGTAGGAGACGAGGTCGATCGCGGAGCCATCGATCGGTAGGCCGAGCGTGAGGTTGATGCGCCGCACCGAGGTAAGAATGTTGGCCAGGATGCGGTGGCCCCGCGGATAGCCGGGAATGTGGTCAAAGAGCACCGCGGGGTTGCCCATCTTACGCATATAGAGATCGACGATGCCGCCGATTTCCGCTTCCCGCTCGGCGCCGACGATGTCCTGCAGCTCGCCTGCCGCGCGCAACGCATCGATCCACGTGCGCAAATCCTGTTTCGATGGATGAGGCGCGGCCTTGGCGGTGCGTTTGGCGGCTTGAGCGATGGTCATGTGGCACTCCTCGCTTGCCAGCTTGATGTGGGTCAGCTCGTGGCTCGCGTGGAGCAAGCCGAGCCATGCCGCTGGTTCAGGATCTGCTTCAGGCGCTGCGGCGTCACCGGCAGCTGCGTCACCGCACCCGGCGTTCCAATGGCGTCGTCGATGGCGGCGGCAATCGCCGCGCCGACGCCCGTGATGCCGCTCTCGCCGGCCCCTTTGATGCCGAGAGGATTGAGCGGGCTGGTATAGTCCTCGCGCAACATGACATCGACCTCGGGGATCTCGTGCGCGGTCGGCATCAGGTAATCGGCAAAGGTGGTCGCCAGCGGATCGCCGCGTTCATTATAGGTGAACTCTTCCAGCAGCGCCCCACCGAGCCCCTGGGCGAAGCCGCCGACGATCTGGCCTTTGACCAGCGCCGGATTGATGGCGCGGCCGATATCGTAGGCGATGACGTAGTCCTCGACATCGACGCTGCCGGTGTCGCGATCGACCTTCACCACCGCGAAATGGATGCCGTACGGATAAACCTGGTGCTTCACCCGGAACCATCCTTCCGCTGACAAGCCCGGCTCGGGGCCGCCGAGCGTCTTCGAGGTCGGCGCCAGATGCTCGGCAATTTCGCCGAGGCCGATCGAGGGGCCGGCCGGCTCCTCCTTGCGCCGCACCTTTCCGTCGATGATTTCGAGCGCGTCCGGCCGCGCTTGCATCAGCTCGGCGGCTGCCTCAAGCGCTTTCGCGCGCAGCTTGAGGGCACCGTCATGGGTGGCGGACGCCGTCATGACCGTCGCGCGCGAGGCGTGGGCACCGATCCCGTAAGCGATGCGATCGGTCTGACCATGGGTGACGCGCACGCGCCGGTAGTCGACGCCCAGGGCCTCGGCGCATACCTGCGCCATCACGGTCTCGAAGCCCTGCCCGAGCGAGGCACCGCCGGTGACGAGCTCGATCGCGCCGGCGCTATCAACCTCGATCCTCACACCGTCGGCGGGACCCAGGCCGCTCTTCTCGACGAACATCGCAAATCCGGCACCGACCGTTTCGCCGGCGGCGCGGCGGCGCGCCAGATCGGCTTTGCGTTCGTCCCAGTCGAGAGTGGCCAACAACTTGTCGAGCAGCCCGACATAATCGCCGGAATCGTACTCGATCTCCTCGCCCAAAGCCTCGAGCGGCCGGTGATACGGCATCTCATCGGCCGCAATCGCGTTGCGCCGTCGTACCTCGTTGGGCTCCATGGCGAGCTTCGTCGCAATGGCATCGATGAGCCGCTCGCGAACGAAGGTCGTCTCATAGCGCCCGGGCGCGCGGTACGTGGCCGCCGGAGTCTTGTTGGTGAGTCGAAAGTGTCCGACCGCGCGATAGGCCGGCACGCGGTAGGGACCAGCCAGAATGCCGGCCGTCATATGCACGACGCGCGCGGCATGCGTGCGCACATAGGCGCCCTGATCGTGGAAATAACAATCGTCGATGGCGAGGATGCGCCCTTCGCCGTCGACGGCCGCGCGCAATCGGTGAAGCTGCTGGCGCGAATGATTGGCCGCGATCAAATGCTCGCGCCGATCCTCGATCCATTTCACCGGCCGCTTGAGGCGCACCGCCGCGACGCAGACCAGTACGTCTTCCGGATAAAGCTCGCCGCGGATGCCGAAGCCGCCGCCCACGTGCGCTTCGTGCACATGGATCGATGAGGGTGCAAGCTTCAGCATACGCGCGAGCAGGTCGCGGTTGCGGTGCGGCACCTTGGCGGCACCGTGCAGTTCGAGAATGCCGCGTGCCGCGTCATAGCGGCCGATTGCACCGCGCCCCTCGAGCGGCACGCCGGAATGGCGTCCGATCGCCAAATCAATCTCGACCACCATTGGCGCGGAGCTCAATACAGCGTCGACGTCGCCATAACCCTGCCGGATGACGGAGACCTCGGTATTGCGGCCGGGCGAGAATTCGGCGGGCTCGGCCTCGGCCGCAAGCAGGACGGGCAGTTCCTCGATGTCGACAGAGACGAGATCCGCCGCGTCCTCTGCCACGTAGGGATCATCGGCGAAGATGGCGGCGACCGGCTCGCCGACGTATCGCACCTTGTCGGTCGCGAGCACCGGCTGGCGATAGGGCTCGAGCGCGGGAATTGGTCCCTCGCGGAAGTCGATGGGCGGTACGTCGGCAATGTCGGCCGCTGTCCACACCGCGATCACGCCGGGCAGCGCGCGCGCAGCCGCGGTATCGATTGCAACGATCTTGCCGTGTGCATGGTTTGCCCGGACGACCCGCATGTGCAGCTGGTGCGGAAAAGAAATGTCAGCGGCGAAGCGACCGCGTCCCCTGACCAGCGGCGGATCCTCGAGCCGCGTGACCGATTGCCCGATCCACTTGTTGGCGCGTGTCGCCGCCGCGCCTGCATCTTCGCCGCCGCCTTGGCATGCGTCACGCCGCGGCGTCGCGCCGACCGTTTCGGTCATGCGGCCGCCTGCTCGAGCGCACGGCGCGTGACGGTGCGCGCGAGGTCGCGCCGGTATGTCGCGCTGGTCGCGGCATCCTCGAGCGGATCGACGGCGGAGGCGACCGCCGCGGCCGCCGCCTCGAAGACCGCGCGGTCGATCGCCCGGCCGGAGAGAAGCTGCTCGGCGTCGGCCATCCGCCGCGGCTGCGCTTCGATTCCGCCGACCGCCACTCGCGGCTCGCGAATGACCCCGTCTTGCAGGCGAAAAGTGACGAGCGCCATGCCAAGCGCAAAATCGCCGGCGCGGCGATTGAACTCGTAAAAGCCGAAACGCGTGTCCGAAGAAAGGATGGGTAGGCGCACTTCGGTCAAAAGCTCGTCCTCGTCGAGGGCCGTCGTCATGATCCCGCGGAAAAAGTCCTGTGCCGGAATGGTGCGCGAGCCGTCTGTGCTTCTCGCCACCATTTCTGCGCCGAGCGCTGCTGCGACCAAACACCATTCGGCGGCCGGGTCGGCATGGGCGATGCTGCCGCAGAAGGTGCCGCGGGTCCGAATGGGGTAGTGGGCGATGTGACGCACCACGGCGGACAGGAGCCGTCCGAGTGGCCCGTCCACCACCGGCTTGTGGAAAGCCGCATGGCGCACGCAGGCGCCGATGCAAAGCCGATCCCCCTCCACTGCGAGCCGCCGCAGCGCCTCGATCCCGTTGATGTCCACCAGATGCGCCGGCCGCGCCAGGCGAAACGCCATAATCGGCACCAGGCTCTGGCCGCCGGCAAGCACGCGGCCGTCTTCCGGGGCAACCTCCCCGAGCGTATCGAGTGCTTCTTCGATCGTCTTGGGCGCGTGATAGCGGAACCGCGCGGGCTTCATCGTTCCTCACCGCGGGGTACGGTGGACGTCACGGAACGATCACCGCATTGTCCCACATCGGGAAATTTGATTTTTTGGATTGAGGCACAGTTGGTGGTGTATGTAAAGAAGTCGCGTCCAACCGAACCCCTGCCCCAGCGATGAAACCGCCGCCCTTTCGCTATCACGATCCAAAAACGGTCAGCGAGACCGTCGGACTGCTCGCGAGCCTAGAGAACGCCAAGCTGCTTGCGGGCGGCCAATCGCTGATGCCCATGCTGAACTTCCGATTCGTGCTGCCCGATCACATCATCGATCTCAACCGCGTCGACGGGCTATCCTACATTCGCGACGCGCGAGGTGCGCTCGAAATCGGCGCCATGACGCGCCAGCGCGATCTCGAATTTTCCGAGGCGGTGCGGGCGCGCTGGCCGATTGTGCACGAGGCGCTGTTGCAGGTCGGCCATCGCCAGACGCGCAACCGGGGCACGATCGGCGGCTCGCTCTGCCATCTCGATCCGGCGGCGGAACTGGTCTCGCTCGCAATGGGCTACGACGCGACCGTGATGGTTGCCGGTCCCGACGGCGAACGTGAGGTGCCGTTCGCCGAGTTTCCCATCGCCTACATGACACCGGCCATCGAAGCGAACGAGCTCGTCATCGGCGTGCGGCTCCCGCAGTGGGCGCCCAAGCACGGCTATGCCTTCGTCGAATTTTCACGCCGGCACGGCGACTTCGCCATCACCTCCGCCGCCGTTCTGCTCGAGGGCGACGCCTCGGGCAAGATCACGCGCGCCTCGGTGACCATCGGCGGTCTGGGCACAGCGCCCAAGCGCGCCAGCGAGCTCGAGCAGGCGATCGTCGGCCAGGTCCCGGCCGGCACGCTGTTCCGCGACGCCTGCGAGAGCTGCCGCAAACTCGAAGCGATCGACGACGTGCATGCGCCGGCCTCTTATCGCCAGCATCTGGCGGCCGTGCTATCGCGCCGGGCGCTGGAGAAGGCGCACGCGCGTTTGCTGGAGGCCCACGCCGGCCGCCGGCACTAGGAGGGACAATGGGAGAAACGCGGAAAATTGCCCTGACCGTCAACGGCAAGCGGTACGAGGAAGAGGTCGAGGTCCGGGTCACGCTGGCCGATTTCATCCGCCATCAACTCGGTCTGACCGGAACCCATCTCGGCTGCGAGCACGGCGTCTGTGGCGCCTGCACCATTCTGTTCGATGATCGCTCGGCGCGCTCCTGTCTGATGCTCGCGGTGCAAGCAGACGGGCATGACATTCTCACCGTCGAGGGCATTGCGCCCTCGCCCGACAAGCTGCACCCCTTGCAGCAAGCCTTCCATGAACACCATGGCCTTCAGTGCGGCTTCTGCACCCCGGGCATTCTGACGACGCTGATCGAGTTCCTGCGCGACAATCCAGAGCCGACTGAACAAGAGGTGCGGATCGCGATTTCCGGCAATCTATGTCGCTGCACCGGCTATCAGAACATCGTCACCGCCACGCTCGATGCAGCGAAACGGCTGCGGGCGCAGCCGGCACCGGCATCAAATCTTCCCTCACCCAGTTGACCGATTCGTCCCGCGAAAGTGAGGACCCATAACCACCGACTCTGGAATATGGGCCCACGCTCGCGGGGCGACAGCAGACTCGGCCGGGTCCGCCAGCGCTCGTCATGGCCATCCGATTTGACGATATTGGCAACCGCCTCAAAGCGTTTCGCCTCGGCTCCGGGCTGAGCGCCGACGAGATTGCCGCCCGGCTCGGCATTTCGCGCACGGCGCTATATCGCTTCGAGAAGGGCGAGCTCGCGAAGATCGAGACGTTGGAGAAGCTCGCGGAGCTCCTCTCGGTATCGGTACCGACCTTGC
Source organism: Xanthobacteraceae bacterium (assembly GCA_035639895.1). Classification (GTDB taxonomy): domain Bacteria; phylum Pseudomonadota; class Alphaproteobacteria; order Rhizobiales; family Xanthobacteraceae; genus VAZQ01. Next base: position 7,696 of record DASQXF010000139.1, on the reverse strand, counting down.
TGGGCGTTGGCGTCGAATACATCGCCTCTGCGGTGAGCTATTTCGAGCGCATGCGGCAGATCGAGGAAAGCTCCGAGCACATCATCGTGCTCGCCGGCCCGATCTCCTACCTCTTGGCATCCGACGCCTTTGATCGGGCGCTCGGTGACATCTTGCGAGAAAGCATTCCCGAAGCACTGCCGAACCGCCAGCGCGCGCTCGATCAGGTCGACGAGATCACGACGGTGTTGCGCCAGCGCAAGGACAATTATCGCCGCCGCCAGCCCGGCATCGTCAACCTCATCTCGGCGATCGAGATGGAGCACTTTTTGCGGAACGGCTTGGTCGGTCGCCTCGACCTCCCGGAACAGGTGCGGCGCGAGCGGCGCGCATTGGCGCGGGCGGAGGCGGAGCATTTTGTCGCGCTCATGCAAGACGAACCCATCGGCGTGCAGATCGGCATCGTGCCGGACACGCTGCCGCATGCGAGCTTTCAGCTCTTTCGTCAGCCGGACCGGCAGGTCCTGGCGCTGAGTCCGTTTCGGCTCGGCGAGCAGCCGAATGTGCGGGTCGGCGTGGCGATGATCACCTCGGCCCCGGAGGCACTGACCCTCCACGAGAAGATGGCCAAGGACCTTTGGCAGCGCGCACTCAAAGGCGCGGCAGCGGTACGGCTGATGCGATCACTGATCGAGCGGTAACCAGCAGTAGTGGTATGATGGTAGAGAAAGGCTGCTTTTTTGTTCAGAATTTGGAAAAAATCTTGATTTTGGCACGCGTCGCGGAGTAGCTAACGGCACCTCGTATTCGCAGGACTTTGATATGGCGCATCGGCCGTTCGCATCGGCACCCCACGTGGTGGGCAAGAGCGCGCCCGCGCCTGCCGAGCAGCATATACCGGCCGAGGAATCGCTGTGCCCGGTTGTGTCTCACAACTGGGTCAATTCCGAATACAAACACCTGATCGTGGACGCCTCCCCCAAAGCACTCGCGGTCAAACCAGGCCAGTTCTTCAATCTGCTCTGCCCCTCGCCCGATGCCGGCGAACTCTGGTTCCGGCGCCCGCAGAGCGTTTATCGCATCGATCAGGAGAACCGCCGCCTCGAGTTTCTCTACAAATGCGTGGGCCGCGGAACCCACGGACTCGCGACGTTGAAGCCGGGCGATGACCTCAACATGGTCGGCCCCCTCGGCGTCGGCTTCACGATCATGTCGGGCTGCAAGCACGTCGTGGTGCTCGGTCGCGGCGTGGGACTTGCGACCTTGGCGCCGATCTCCCAGCTCGCCGGCGAATCCGGCATCGGCGTCACCGCCATCCTGAGCGCCCGCAATGCCGAATTCGTGATGGCCGACGACCTCTTCGCCAAGGTCGGGGAGGTCATCCCTGTGCTCGATACCGACGGGACCAGCGCGGTCGAGCACGTCGAGGAAATCATCAAGGGGCTGATCGCGAAGCGCAGGGCCGACGCGTTCTACACCTGCGGCTCGAACCGGCTCTTGCAATTGATGAAGCGCCTGGGCAAGGCCGACCGCATCCCCGGGCAGGTGGCCATGGAACAGGTGATGGCCTGCGGGCTCGGCCCCTGCTACGTGTGCGTGCGCACCTTCGAGGTCGACGGCAAGAAGGAGCTGCGTCGCGTGTGCATCGACGGCCCGGTGTTCGATCTGCAGGAGGCGGTCGGATGGTAGACATGAGCGTGAAGATCGGGAGCGTGACGCTCAAGAACCCGATCATGCCCGCGTCGGGATGCTTCTCGACCGATCTTGCGCAGGTGATCGATTTGAACCGCCTGGGCGCGCTAGTGGCAAAGACGGTTTCCCGCGAATTTCGCGCCGGCAATCCGCCGCCGCGCGCGTCCGAAGTCGAAGCCGGCATGATCAACTCGATCGGCCTGCCGACCAAGGGCATCGGCTATTTCCTCAGCCACCAAGTGCCGGACTACAAGCGCTTCACGCCGCCGCTCGTGGGCTCTATCTCGGCGACGACCATTGACGACTTCGAAGCCATGGCGCGCGACGTCAGCACGTCCGAGATCGATGTCCTCGAGGTCAATATCTCCTGCCCTACGCGCGATCCGAAGGGCGGCAATTTTGCGCTGCATGAGGAGCACACGTTTAACGTCATGAGTCTGATCCGCAAGACCACGGACAAACCGGTCTGGTGCAAGCTCTCGCCCAACGCGGGTGACGTCGTCGCCATCGCCAAGGCGGCGGAAGCGGCGGGAGCCGACGCGCTGGTGGTGTCGAACACGATTCTCGGGCTCAAAATCGATGTGAATACCTTCCGCCCGGCAATCGGCAACAAATTTGGCGGCCTCTCCGGCCCCGGCATCAAGCCGATCATCGTGCGCATGGTCTACCAGTGCGCGAAGGCGGTTAAGATTCCGATCATCGGCTGTGGCGGCATCGTCAAGGTCGAGGACGTGGTCGAATACATGCTCGCCGGCGCCAGCGCGGTGATGATCGGTTATCTCATTTTCCGCAATCCGTCGGGCATCATCGCGATCATCGAGGGGCTTGAGGAATGGTGCGCGAAGCGCGGCTTTGCCCGCGTCGCCGATCTCACCGGCGCCATGATCGACGAAGCGCCGCGGGAGACCTACGCTGCCGCCGCCGCGCCGATCGGCTAACCGATTGCGCGGGCCCGGATGACTACGCGCATCACCATCCGCAAGCCAGACGATTGGCATCTGCACGTGCGCGACGGCGCAATGCTCAAGGCGGTGATGCCGTTCACGGCCAAACATTTCGGCCGCGCCATCCTGATGCCCAATCTCGTGCCGCCGGTCGTGACCACCAAGGACGCCATCGCGTATCGCGAGCGAGTCATGGCCGCACTGCCGCCAGGCTCCCCCTTCAAGCCGCTCATGACCTGCTATCTTACCGACGACACGGATCCCGACGATGTCGAGCGCGGCTTCAAGGAGGGCGTGTTCACCGCGGTCAAGCTCTATCCCGCGCATGCCACCAGACGCGCTGGACAAGCTGGAGGCTTTCGCTTCGCTCAACGGTCCCAGGCACTATCGCCTGCCGCCGAACGAAGAGCGGATTACGCTCGAAAAGTCGCCGTGGACGGCGCCGCAGGAGGTCAAGGTCGAAGGGCCGGACGAGCGGGCGTTGGTCTATCGCGGCGGGGAAACGATCGAATGGAAGGTTGTGTCCGGTTGAGACGCCCCCTGGCGTTCGGTCGATGCATATGGCGCATAGTGCGCGCCTGAAGAGAAGAGGATCATGACCGCCGGCACGTTCTCCGACAAGAAGACGATCGCTGAGCTCACGGCGAAAATGCTGCTCGAGGTCGACGCGGTCCGTTTCATGACGGACAAGCCGTTCGTCTTCACGTCGGGTTGGGCAAGCCCCGTCTATACCGATTGCCGCCGGCTCATCTCGTTCCCGCGGGTGCGCCGCACGCTGATCGATTTCGCCAGCGCCACGGTCATGCGCGAGGCCGGCTTCGAGAGTTTCGACGCCGTCGCCGGGGGCGAGACCGCGGGCATTCCATTTGCCGCCTGGATGGCCGACCGGCTCGGTCTACCGATGCTCTACGTCCGCAAGAAGCCCAAAGGGTTCGGACGCAACACGCAGATCGAGGGTCATCTGGTCGAAGGGCAGCGCGTGCTGCTGGTCGAGGACATGACCAGCGACGGCCGCAGCAAGGTGAATTTCTGCAACGCGCTGCGCGAGGCCGGAGCGAAGGTGGAGCATGCGCTGGTCATTTTCTTCTACGACATCTTTCCCGAGGGGCGGAAAATCCTGGCTGATCTCGGCGTCACCTTGCATTCGCTCGCGACCTGGTGGGACGTGCTCGCGGTCGCCAAGCAGAGCGGCAAATTCGATGCCTCGAAGCTCGCCGAGATCGAAAAGTTCATGCATGACCCGGCGGGCTGGTCCAAGGCGCATGGCGGCGTGGCGAGTGCTGCGGCTGAATGATGCCGACAAGGGCGTAAGGGTGTGAGAGGCCAGATGGTGAAGTCCGAGGCGGATGTCATCGTCGTTGGCGCGGGCAACGCGGCCTTTTGCGCGGCACTCGCCGCGCAGGAGCAAGGCGCGTCGGTGCTGATGCTCGAGGCGGCGCCCGAAGAGGAGGCCGGCGGCAACAGCCGGTTCACCGCGGGATCGGTGCGCGTCGTCTACAACGGAGTCGACGATATCAAGTCGCTCGTGCCCGATCTGACCGAGCAGGAAATCGCCACCACCGATTTCGGCACCTATACGCGGGAGCAGTTTTTCGATGATATGGCGCGGGTGACACAGAATCGCGCCGATCCCGATTTGGTCGAATTGTTGGTGACCCGCAGCTTCGACACGTTCTGCTGGATGCGCGAAAAGGGCGTGCGCTTCATCCCGATCTACGGTCGTCAGGCCTTCAAGATCGAGGGCAAATTCAAGTTCTGGGGCGGGCTGACGGTCGAGGCGGTCGGCGGCGGGCCCGGCCTCATCAAGATGCTCACCGACGCCGCCACCAAGCGCGGCGTCGAGATTCGCTACCGCACACGCGCGCTCAGCCTGCTCTACGACGGCGTGCGAGTGAACGGCGTGCGCATTCGCCACGATGGCGTCGAAAGCGAGCTGCGCAGCAAATCGGTCGTGCTCGCCTGCGGCGGCTTCGAGTCAAACTCCGAGTGGCGCACGCGCTATCTCGGCCCCGGCTGGGATCTGGCCAAGGTGCGCGGTACGCGCTTCAACACCGGCGACGGCATTCGCATGGCGATGGATATCGGCGCGAGCCCCTGCGGCAACTGGTCCGGCTGCCACGCGGTGCAATGGGAGATGAACGCGCCGGAGTTCGGCGACCTTGCGGTCGGCGACCAGTTTCAGAAGCACTCCTATCCGTTCGCCATTCTCGTCAACGCCACCGGCAGGCGCTTCGTCGACGAAGGCGCGGACTTCCGCAACTACACTTACGCCAAATACGGACGCGTGGTGCTGGAGCAGCCCGGGCAATTCGCCTGGCAGATCTTCGACCGGAAGGTGAAGCACCTGCAGCGCGATGAGTACAAGATCCGGCAGATCACAAAAGTCGCCGCCGACACTATCGAGGAATTCGCGCACAAGCTCGAAGGCGTGAACCCGGACCAATTCCTCAAGACCATTGCGGAATACAATGCGGCCGTGCGCAGCGACATTCCATTCAATCCCAACGTCAAAGATGGCCGCCGTACCGAGGGCCTCGCCGTCAACAAGAGCAATTGGGCGAATACCATCGACGAGCCGCCGTTCGAGGGCTATGCCGTGACCTGCGGCGTCACCTTCACGTTCGGCGGCTTGCGCATCACCACCGACGCCGAAGTGCTCAACACCGATTACCAGCCGATCCGCGGCCTCTATGCCGCCGGCGAACTCGTGGGTGGCCTGTTCTACTTCAATTACCCCGGCGGCTCCGGCCTCGCCTCGGGCGCGGTGTTCGGCCGCATTGCCGGTACCGCGGCGGCGCGCGCGGACAGGAATTGATCATGGAATTCGACAACTCATTCGAGGTGCCGCTGCCGCCGCCCGAAGCCTGGAAGGTGCTGCTCGATATCAAGCGGGTTGCGCCGTGCATGCCGGGTGCCGAACTGACCGAAGTGGTCGACGAGAGCACCTACAAGGGCAAGATCAATGTTCGGCTCGGCCCGGTGGCTTTGACCTTCGCGGGCGTGGTCAAGTTCGAGCACATCGATGCTGCGAACTACACAGCGCGCGTTGCGGCGCAGGGCACGGACGCGAAAGGACGCGGCGGGGCGAATGCCGCCTCTGTGTTCCGGCTCGAGCCGGCGGGCGGCGGATCCAGAGTTCTGGTGCACACGAATCTGGCGCTCTCCGGCGCAGTCGCGCAATACGGGCGCGGTGTTGGCATCATTCAGGCAACCGCCGCGCAGCTGATGAATCAATTTGCCACGCGATTGAAGGACCAACTCGCGCAAGACCGCTCCACTGCGCCCGCCACCGCTCAGCCGATGCAGCCCTCGCCTCCCATCGCGTCAACCCCTGCATCAGCGCCGGCGAAGCCGATCTCCGGCTTGGCGCTGCTTGCCAAAGCGATCTGGAGTTGGATCACCGGCTTGTTCCGCCCCCGTTAGCGGCTATTCGTTGAGCACCTCCGCGCGCTTAAGCCGGATCGTGGGCGCGGCGATCACGATCAAAAGCGCGGCGGCTGCCGCAAGGAAGGCCAGGCTGATCGGCTCCTGCAGGAAAATCATCGGATCGCCGCGCGAGATCAGAAGCGCGCGGCGTAGATTCTCCTCCATCATCGGCCCCAGCACGAAGCCGAGAATGAGCGGAGCCGGCTCGCAGTCGAGCTTGAGCGCCACGTAGCCGAAGATTGCGAAGAATCCCATCACGAAGAGATCGAACGGCTTATTGTTGATCGTGTAAGCGCCGACGCAGCAAAATGCGATGATGGCTGGATAAAGCAGCCGATAAGGCACGCGCACCAATTTGACCCACACGCCGATCATCGGAAGGTTCAACACCACCAGCATGAGGTTGCCGAGCCACATGCTGGCAATGAGCCCCCAGAACAGTTCAGGACGATCCGTCATCACGCGCGGTCCGGGCGCAATGCCATGAATCATCAGCGCCCCGATCAGCATCGCCATGGTCGGATTGCCGGGAATGCCCAAGGTCAGCATCGGGATGAATGACGTCTGCGCGCCCGCATTGTTGGCGGCTTCCGGCGCCGCGACGCCTCGCATGTCGCCGTAGCCGAATTGGCGCGGCGGTGTCGCCACTTTCTTCTCGAGCGTGTAGGCGGCGAACGATGCCAGCAGCGCGCCTCCTCCGGGCAACACGCCGAGAATGGCGCCGAGAGCGGTGCCGCGCAGGATCGAGCCGGTGCAACGCTTGAGGTCGCTGACGCTCGGCCACACGCGGCCGACGGCACCAGTCACGATGCTCGCTGTTTGCTGCTTTTCGATATTGTAGATGACCTCGGCGATGCCATAGATCGCCATCGAGAGCGCGACGAATTCGATGCCGTCGGCAAGCCCGGTCGTGCCGAAATTGAAGCGGCGCGCGCCTGAATTCACGTCGGTGCCGACGAGGCCGAGCAGCAAACCGAGCACGACCATCGCGATCGCTTTCAAAAGCGATCCGCGCGCCAGAACGACCGCCGCAATCAAGCCGCAGACCATCAGCGAGAAGTATTCCGCCGGGCCGAACTGCAGCGCTATCGTCGCGAGCGGCGGCGCGGCGAGCGCGATCAAGAGGGTCGCGGCGCAACCGGCGAAGAACGAACCGAGTGCGGCGATGCCCAGCGCCGGTCCGGCGCGTCCCTGCCGCGCCATTTGATGGCCGTCGATAGTGGTGACGACCGATGACGCCTCGCCCGGGATGTTGACCAGGATCGCCGTGGTCGAGCCGCCGTACTGGGCGCCGTAATAGATGCCGGCGAGCAGGATCAGCGCCGACTCCGGCTGCAGCGTGAACGAGATCGGCAGCAGCATGGCGACGGTGGTGACCGGACCTATACCGGGCAGCACGCCGATGATGGTGCCGAGTAGAACGCCGATGAAGCAGTAAGCCGTATTCTGGATCGTCAGCGCGACGGCAAATCCCAAACCGAGATTGGAGATCACGTCCATCGCAGGCTAGAGGCTCGGCCAGCTTGGCCAGACCGCGAGCGGCAGCCCGAGCGCATAGACAAACACGCCGACGGAGAAGACGATGAGCGCGACGGTCAGCGCGAGGGTTTCAGTGAGGCGAAACTGCGGACCGGCCCACGCCGTAAGCACCGTCA
>DASQXF010000138.1:0-5181 GCA_035639895.1 Xanthobacteraceae bacterium | reverse complement strand
CCGAGTGCGGGGGGCTCGCTTGTACGCGCGCCATGCTCATGCGCTGTCTTAGCAGGACCGCGGCGGCAATCGCCAAGCCAAATGTCGCGGTGTAGCTGATATCGCGGCCGACCGCGGCCTCGATCAGCGCCTCGAGCAGGCTGGGAAATACCAGAAAGAGCCCTGCCAACGTCAACAGCAGGCGTTCCGAAAAGTTCGCCTTGCGCAGCGCCCAGCCTTGAGCCGCCGCCGCCAAGGCCGCCAGCCCCAGGAGCGCCTTGGCCGTGATCAACACGATATCGACCCAAGAGCCGCCCTTCGGCAGCTGCAGCAGCAAGCCGACGCCTTGCGGATCGAGCACGAACACGAATGGAACCAGGAAGGCCGGTAGCGTGTATTTCCAGGCCTGCAGCGTGGTCTTGTAAGGATCGCCGCCGGTGATCGCAGCGGCCGCGAACGGCGACAAGGCCGTCGGCGGCGATACCTCCGATAGCACCGAGTAGTAGAAGATGAACATGTGGGCGGCATAGTCGGGCACGCCGAGCTTGATCAGGGCCGGCGCCGCGATCACCGCACAGATGATGTAGGAGGCGGTCACCGGCACCGCCAAGCCGACGATCCAGACGATCAGCGCGGTGTAGATGGCGGTCAGCAGCAGGCTGCCGCCGGCATAAGAGATGACGATCGACGAGAATTTGAGTCCCAGCCCGGTCAGGGTGACGACGCCGACGATGATGCCGGCGGTCGCGCACGTGGTTGCGGCGGTGAGCACGCTCACCGAGCCGTCGGAGAGCGCACGCACCAGCTTCCCCGGTACGAGCGCGGTCTCACGCGTGAGAAAGCTCAGTCCGTAGGTGAGCACCGTCGACCAGAACACCGCCAGCGTCGGCGAATAACCCCACAACATGAAGATGATGATCGAAACAAGCGAGAGGAAGTGAAAGCCGTAGCGCCGCGTCATCTCCGCGAGCGTCAATTCCTGCCGGAAGTCCACGGCGTGCGCGCCGAACCGCTTGGCATCGAGCTCCACCATGAACAGAAGCGACAGGTAGTAGAGGCAGGTCGGGATCGCCGCCATCCAGATCACGTCGAGGTAGCTGATCTTGAGAAACTCGGCGATGAGAAAGGCGGCGGCGCCGAGAACGGGCGGCGAGATGATGGCGCCGAGGCCGCCCGCCGCGAGTAACCCGCCGGCGGCGTTCTTCTCGAATCCCGCCCGCTGCATCAGCGGGTAGGCGACGGCGCCGATCGTCACGGTGGTCGCCACCCCGGAGCCGGATGGTCCTCCCAGCAGAAAGGACGACAGCACCACGGTGCGCCCGGCGCTGTTGGGCTTGTGGCCCATGAGCGCCATGGAAAAATCGATGAAGAACTTGCCCGCGCCGGAATGCTGCAGGAAGGCGCCGTAGATGGTGAACAGGATGATGAGCGACGACGATACGTCGACGGGAATGCCGAATATGCCCTCGAGCGTGATGAACAAATGACCGACGAGTTGCGAAACATCATAGCCGCGGTGCGTCCACGGCGGCGGCAGGTAGGGACCGGCCATGGCGTAGGCGATGAACATCAGCGCAACGAACGGGACGATCCAGCCGGTCGTTCGCCGCGTGGCCTCGAGCAGCAGCACGATGAAGATAACCCCGAGGACGACGTCGAGCTGCGTCGGCATGGTTGCGCGGTCGGTGAATTCCTCGCCGCCTTCGATGGCGTAGACGAGGATCGCTGCGCCCATAACGCCGCCGGCGATGTCCCACCAGCGGATCCGATTGCGAAACCGCGCCGAGAGCGGAAATAAGAGGAAGCTCAACATCAGCACGAAAGCGACGTGCGCATAGCGCAAGGGCTGGGTCGGGATGATGGGAAAGTCGGTGAACGGCCACGCGCCGGCGATGGCCGCATAGAGGTGAAACAGCGACATCGCCACCGCGATCGAGGTGACCAGTCTGCCGGCCCACCCGACCAGGCGATTGACCACGCCCTCCTCGGCCTCGATGTAGGCCTCGGCCTTTTGCAGTCGCTCCTGGGAAACGACGGGCGCAGCCGCCTGCGCTCCGGTGTCCTCGGACATGTCGCTGCCTGCTGCCTTGCGGTCCGCCGTCACGCCTCTCCCGCCGCGGCCTTGCCGAGCGCGGCCTGCGCGGCGGCAAGGCGGGCGATCGGCACGCGGAACGGCGAGCATGACACATAGTCGAGGGCGATGTCGTGGCAGAATGCGACCGAGGCAGGGTCTCCCCCGTGCTCGCCGCAAATCCCGACCTTGAGCTTCGGCCGCCGCTTGCGACCCCGCTCCACGCCGATGCGCATGAGTTCGCCCACGCCGTCGCGGTCGATGGAGATGAAGGGATCACTGGGGAGAACGCCGCGCGCCACGTAAGTGCCGAGAAAACTCGCGGCATCGTCTCGGCTGATCCCGTAGGTGGTTTGGGTCAGATCGTTGGTACCGAAGGAAAAGAACTGCGCGCTTTCGGCGATCTCACCGGCTCGCAGCGTGGCTCGCGGCAACTCGATCATGGTGCCGACCTGATAGTCGACTTTCGTCTTGCGCTCGCGGGCGACCGCTTCCGCCATGGTATCGACGGCGGCCTTGACGATGTCGAACTCGGCTTTGGTGGCGATGAGCGGGACCATCACCTCTGGGACGACCGGCTTGCCGGTGCGCTCGGCGGCCTCGGCTGCCGCCTCGAAAATCGCGCGCGCCTGCATCTCGGCGATCTCGGGATAGGCGAGCGCCAGCCGGCAGCCGCGAAAGCCGAGCATCGGATTGAACTCGCTGAGCTCACGGGCGCGCTCGGCGAGCTTCTTGGCGTCGGCTCCCATGGCGGCGGCGACTTCGGCAATCTCTTTGTCGCTGTGGGGTAAAAACTCATGCAGCGGCGGATCGAGCAGCCTGATCGTGACCGGCAGTCCCTGCATGATCTCGAACAGCTCGACGAAATCCTCGCGCTGCATGGGCAAGAGCTTGGCGAGCGCGGCGCGGCGCGATTTCTCGTCATCGGCAAGGATCATCTCGCGCACGGCGCGGATGCGATCCTCGTCGAAGAACATGTGCTCGGTGCGGCACAAGCCGATGCCCTCGGCGCCGAATTTCAAGGCGACGCGCGCGTCGTTGGGCGTATCCGCGTTGGCGCGCACGCCGAGTTTGCGCACCGCGTCGGCCCAATCCATGAGAGTTGCGAACTCGCCGGAGAGTTCCGGCTCGACCATGGGAACGCGGCCGGCGAGCACCTCTCCGGTCGAGCCGTCGATGGTGATGACGTCGCCCGCCTTGAACGTCTGTCCAGCAACGCTCATGGTCCCGGCCGCATAGTCGATGCGCAACGCGCCGGCGCCGGATACGCACGGCGTGCCCATCCCGCGCGCCACCACCGCGGCATGCGAGGTCATGCCGCCACGCGTGGTGAGGATGCCTTCGGCCGCATGCATGCCGTGGATGTCTTCCGGCGAGGTCTCGACCCGCACGAGGATGACGCGCTTGTCCTTGCTCTTGAGCGTCTCCGCCTCGTCCGCCGAGAACACGATCTCGCCGGAAGCGGCGCCGGGCGACGCAGGAAGCCCGGTTGCGATGAGCTTGCGCTCGGCCTTGGGATCGATGGTCGGATGCAGCAGCTGGTCGAGCGATGCCGGTTCGATGCGCGCCACCGCCTCTTTGCGTGAAATCAGTCCCTCGTTCGCAAGCTCCACCGCGATCTTCAGCGCCGCCTTCGCCGTGCGTTTGCCGGCGCGCGTCTGCAGCATCCAAAGTTTGCCTTGCTCGACGGTGAATTCGAGATCTTGCATGTCGCGGTAATGCCGCTCGAGCACGCCATAGATGCGTTTGAGCTCCTTGAACGCCTGCGGCAGCGCCTGCTCCATGGACGGATTCTCCGAGCCCGCCTGCTGGCGCGCCGCTTCCGTGATCTCCTGCGGGGTACGGATGCCGGCGACCACGTCCTCGCCCTGGGCGTTGATCAAGAACTCGCCGTAGAGTTCTTTCTCGCCGGTCGAGGGATTGCGCGTGAAGGCGACGCCAGTGGCCGAGGTCTCACCCATATTGCCGAAGACCATGGCTTGGACATTGACCGCGGTGCCCCAGCTCTCCGGGATGTGGTGCAGGCGCCGATAGGTGATGGCGCGCTGGTTCATCCACGAGCCGAAGACGGCGCCGATGGCGCCCCACAGCTGCTGCTCCGGATCCTGCGGGAACGGCTCGCCGTGCTCTTCCTCGACCCGCCGTTGAAAGCGGCCGACAAGCTCGACCCAGTCGTCGGCCGACAGATCGGTGTCGAGGGTGTAGCCGTGCCTGTCCTTGTGGTCGTCGAGGATTTCTTCGAAATGGTGGTGCCCGATACCGAGCACCACGTCGGAATACATGGTGATGAAGCGGCGATACGAATCATAGGCGAAGCGCCGATCGCCGGATTTTTTTGCCAGCGCCTCGGCGGTTGCATCGTTGAGGCCGAGGTTGAGGACCGTATCCATCATGCCCGGCATCGAGGCGCGCGCCCCCGAGCGCACCGAGACCAGCAAAGGATTGTTGCTGTCGCCGAAGGTCTTGCCGTTGATGCGGCCGACCGCGGCGAGGGCGGCGGCGACTTGCCGGCGCAGGCCTTCCGGGTAGGTCTTGCCGTTCTCGTAATAGTAGGTGCAGACCGTGGTGGTGATGGTGAAGCCCGGCGGCACCGGCAATCCGAGATTCGCCATCTCGGCAAGGCCGGCGCCCTTGCCGCCAAGGAGGTTGCGCATATCGGCCCGGCCCTCGGCCTTGCCGTTGCCGAAGCTGTAGACCCATTTGCTTTGGCCGGACGCTGCCTTAGGCGCGCTCGCGCGGCCACGCGCCGCGGGCTTGCGGCCGGACACGGGGCGGGCGGACTTTCTGTTCAGCCGACGACGCGACGTCGATTTCACCATGGAACTACGACTTGCATGTGCCTGCGCTTAATGAGCACCGCGGCGCGCGCCGGCGCAAGGGCACAGATGCGCGTCGGCGGCGACTCGATCAGCGGATGAAATGATAAATGCCGTTGAGCCCGGTGATGCCGACGATGATCAAGTAGATCGCCACGACGTAATTCAGCAGCCGCGGAACCAGCAGGATCAGAATGCCGGCAATGAGCGCGACAAGCGGCGTGATATGCGCAACCGTGATGGTCATAGGGATCTCCTGGGATGGCAGTCGACGATAATGACGGGATGAGGTTCCACGACGCTTTCCATTCTACT
>DASQXF010000137.1:0-4383 GCA_035639895.1 Xanthobacteraceae bacterium | reverse complement strand
TTGAGACCTTCCTCCGGCACGGTGTCGGTTGCAAAGGGGACCACGAGCCCGATGGTGACGTCCTTGCGCATGCGTTCTCCCCGCCTCCTAGCCGTGTGTCCCTGATGCGGTGCAGCGCGAAACGAAGTGAAGGGTGCACCGCTGATCCGGGACCGCCACGGACTCGGATGATCCCGGGTCTGCAGCGCACCACTTCGTGCTGCGCTGCGCCCGGGATACGTGTCATAAAGTTCGGCAGCGACGCAGTCCGGCTTGCAGCCAGCGGGTGTCACCCCTTCACCAAGACCGGCCCCATGCCGCGCGGCCGCTCGCCTTCGCTCATGATGCCGAGGCGCTTGGCGACTTCGGTATAGGCCTCAACCAGCCCGCCGAGATCGCGGCGGAAGCGGTCCTTGTCGAGCTTCTCGTTCGATTTGATATCCCACAGCCGGCAGGAATCGGGAGACAGCTCGTCGGCGACAACGATCCGCATCAGATCGTTCTCCCACAGCCGGCCTGTTTCCATCTTGAAATCGACGAGCCGGATGCCGACGCCAAGAAACAGGCCGGACAGAAAGTCGTTGACGCGGATGGCAAGCGCCATGATGTCGTCGATCTCCTGCGGCGTGGCCCAGCCGAAGGCAGTGATGTGCTCCTCGGACACCATCGGGTCGCCGAGCTGATCGTTCTTGTAGTAAAATTCGATGATGGAGCGCGGCAGCTGCGTGCCTTCCTCGAGTCCGAGCCGCTGCGACAGCGAACCCGCCGCGACGTTGCGCACCACGATTTCGAGGGGAATGATTTCCACCTCGCGGATCAACTGCTCGCGCATGTTGAGCCGCCTGATAAAGTGCGTCGGCACGCCGATGTCGTTTAAGTGCTGAAAGACATATTCGGAAATGCGGTTGTTGAGGACGCCTTTGCCTTCGATGACATCGTGCTTCTTCGCGTTGAACGCAGTCGCGTCATCCTTGAAGTGCTGGATCAGCGTTCCGGGCTCCGGTCCTTCGTAGAGGACCTTGCCCTTGCCTTCATAGATGCGGCGACGGCGGCTCATCGGCATGTACCGTGGTTTGTCCATCTGGCGACCGTGGCTCCGGTTCGAGGTGATGTCCGCGGCGACGGCGCGTGGCGGCTCGACGAAAACGCGTCCACGGCGGAAAGCTAGCCGATCGGGCGCACCAGCACAATCGCGGCGAACAGTTTTGTCGTGGCGGTTCCACGGGCGGCACGAATCAGTTCTTCGGTTGCCTTGACCATCGCGTCCCGCTATGCAAGGCCGCGCGCCCGGTTCGACGCCGGCTGTTGAAACCGCGAGAATGCGTCGGCGGCCACCCTGGCCGAACGGCCGATGCGCGAGAAGCGGCTGCGCGTGACGAGCGAGGAGGCAATGACCACATTCGACAAGCGCGAGGAAGGCTTCGAGAAGCAGTTCGCTCACGACGAGGCACTGCGATTCAAGGCGACCGCTCGCCGCAATAAATATCTCGGCCTATGGGCGGCGCAGAAGCTCGGCCTCTCCGGCGCCGAGGCCGACGCTTATGCGAAGGACGTCGTGTTGGCCGACTTCGAGGAAGCCGGTGACCACGACGTGTTCCGTAAAATCCGCAAGGATTTCGATGCCAAGGGCGTGAAAGAATCCGATCACCAAATTCAGCGCACGATGGTCGACCTGATGGCGAAAGCGATCGCGGAGATCAAGGCCCAATGAGGATCGCGACGCCGCGGCATCCGTCGGCGCAGAGGCGGCGAGGGACGATGTCATGACCACTGCAACCGCCTTTTCGCTGGCGCGCCGGCTCAAGGCCGGCGAGACGGTGCACAGCGGCTGGTGCGGCCTGCCCGCCCCGATCGTCGCCGAGCTCGTCGGCCGCGAAGGTTTTCCCGCGGTCACCCTCGATGCGCAGCACGGGCTGTGGGACACCGCCTCGCTGCTCGCCGGCATCGCCCAGGTGCGCCAGGGCGGCGCGGCGGCGATCGTACGCATCCCCGTGGGCGAGTTCGCAACGGTCAGCCGCGCGCTTGATTTCGGTGCCGAAGGCATCATCGCTCCGATGATCAACACGCCGGCCGATGCGCGCGCCTATGTTTCGTTCGCAAAATTCCCGCCGCTCGGGGAGCGCAGCTGGGGTCCGCACCGCGCGACCACGCTCACCAACATGCCGGATCAGAAGGTTTATCTGCGCGAAGCCAACGCGCTCACCGTCACCTTCGCCATGATCGAGACGCGAACCGCGCTCGAGAACGTCGAGGCCATCGCGGCGACGCCCGGCATCGATGCGCTTTTTCTCGGCCCCGCCGATCTCTCGATCGCGCTCAGCAACGGCGCCGATGTCGATCCCATGTCGCTCGACGTCGACCGCGAGCTCGATCGTATCACGGGTGCGGCGCACAAGGCCGGCAAAGTCATGGGGGCCTATTGCCATTCGGTCGAGCGCGCGGTCGCGCTCGCCAAGCGCGGCGTGCGCTTTCTCGCGGTCGGCAGCGACATGGGCTTTTTGCGCGCCGGCGCCGCGGCGGCGCTCAAAGCACTCAAGAGCTGAGTTTACGCGCGGTGACGTGTCCCGGGCGCAGCGCAGCACGAAGTGGTGCGCTGCAGACCCGGGACCGTTCTAATCCGTGGCGGTCCCGGATCAGCGGTGCACCGCTCCACTTCGTTTCGCGCTGCACCGCGTCCGGGACACGCATCGTTCCTAACCGCCATCGAACGCTTGCGCCAATCGGTCGAGCACCTGCGGCAGGTCGGTTTCGAGTGCACGTGTGTCGACCTCGAGCACGCGATAGCCGCGCTCGGTCAGCCACGCGCGGCGCTCCGCGCGGGTCTTGGCCGCGGCATCGTTTTCCTGCGCGGGAACAAGTCCGATTACCACCCGCAGCGGAAAAGAAACGAAGTCGGTGATGTGCGGACCGACCGGGACCTGCCGCTTGATGCCTTTATCCGCAAACCGCCTATCGTTGGTGAGCGCGTGCCACAGCGCGCGCTCGGCATCGGTCGGATTGCGGCGCAGGAGCCGCGCGAGCCCGCGCACCGGGCCGTGCTCGCCCGCCGCTCGACCTTGGCCATGCTCGGCGATGAGCGCGCGCAGGGCGGCCGCTTCCTCGCTATCGAGCACGCCGCCACGCGCGGGTCCCTTGCGGCCTTCGCAAAGCGCGACGACGATGCCGTGCAGGGTCTGGATATCCTGTTGGGTCGGCTGCATGCGGGCGAAGATGTTGCGCAAATTGACCAGCATCGTGGCGCGCTTCTCGAGCGGGCGGAAATACTCGATCGCATCGAGCTGGTGCTCGAGATGGGCAAAGAACGCCTGCACCTGCTCCTTGCCGGCCGGCGGCGATCTTTGCGGCATCGCAAAGGGAAGCGCGCCGCCGCCGGCGAGCTTGAACCACTCGTAGGCCACGACGGCGACCGCCTGGGCGAGATTAAGCGAGGCAAAGGCCGGATTGACCGGAAAGGTGACGATGCGGTCGGCGAGCGCCACCTCATCGTTCTCGAGCCCGTAGCGCTCGCGGCCGAACAGCACCGCGACGTTCTCGCCGGCAACGACGTGCGGCGCGAGCAAAGCGGCGGCCGCGTCCGGGGAGATCACGGGCTTGGCCTGGTCATGGGCGCGCGCCGTCGTGGCGAGCACGAGCGTACAGTCGGCGATCGCCGCGTCCAGCGTGTGGTAGAGCTGCGCCTCATCGAGGATACGATCGGCGCCGGACGCCGCGCGGCGCGCCTGGGGGTTGGGCCAGCCGTCGCGCGGCTTGACCAGGCGCAGCCGCTTGAGAGCGAAGTTGGCCATGACGCGCGCGGCCGCGCCGATGTTCTCGCCGAGCTGCGGCTCGACCAGAACGATGATCGGACCAGGCGTGTCGCTCCAGTTCTTGCTCTTGTCGGTTCCGGCGCCGGGCATGACCTCGTACGTTTCTTTGTACACTCAACATGTCGCCCGGGTGGAGCGTAGCAACACCCGGATGCCGGAACCCCGGATTTTCGCCATAGAGCGCTAAAGACGCGCGTTAACGCGCTTATGGCTCAATCCGGGCTACGCGCTCTCATACACCAGCACGTCGTCCCTGTGCGCGCGGGCGAAGGTTCGTCGATCGATTCGCGCGCAATTCGGCGCGTCGTGTTTTACTCTTGCGGGACGCGGCACGGCGCGCCATAAGGCGCCTGCCCCAGGGCATTCCGCTCACCTCCTCCCCACGTCCGCGCGCAAAAGCAAGGGCTCGTCGGCAATGGCGAAGATCGCAGTGAAGAATCCGGTCGTCGAGATGGATGGCGACGAGATGACCCGCATCATCTGGCAACTCATCAAGGAGAAGCTGATCCATCCCTATCTCGACGTCGAGCTACTCTACTACGATCTCGGCATCCAAAAGCGCGACGAGACGCGCGACCGCATTACGGTCGAAGCGGCG
>DASQXF010000136.1:0-4234 GCA_035639895.1 Xanthobacteraceae bacterium | reverse complement strand
TAAGTTCGGCAAAGGCGAGATCCTTGCCTGCTTTGATCGCTTGCTGGAAGTCTCGGAAGCAAAGGTCAAGGCCGCAATCGCCGAGTGGGAGGACGGTCGTTTCGAGGCAGAGCGTTTGGTCGATGATGACGGCATCGATCTGGAACGCCCGGTGCGCATCCACGTCGTCATAGAAAAGGAAGGAGACAGGCTGGATTTCGATTTCAGCGCATCGGCGGAGCAAACCAAGGGACCCGCCAATATCCGGCCGCCCTTGGTGCAGGCGGCGTGCGCCTATGCACTGATCTCGCTCATCGATCCGAACATGTACGTCGCAAGCGGCCTCGCGCGCGGTTTCACCATGACCGTGCGCGAGGGCAGCGTGCTCAATCCGCGCTTTCCCGCGCCCGTCAACACCTACAATCCCACCATCCATGCGCTGGTGGACGCGATCTTCGCCGCCATGAGCCGTGTGGTGCCTGAGAAGGTCCGCGCCGATGGCAGCGGCAGCCGCTCCATCATTCTCGGCGGCCGCAACACCTATACCGGCAAGGGCTACGTGCAATACGAGATCATCGCCGGTGGCGCGGGCGCGCGCGCGAACAAGGATGGCGCCTCCGGCATCACCGTCAACCAGAGCAACGCCAAGATCGCGCCGGTGGAAATCATCGAGAGCGAATTTCCTACCCGACTCGTCCGCTTCGAGCTCATCGCCGACTCCGGCGGGGCGGGCGAGTTCCGCGGCGGACTGGGCATTCGCCGCGAATATCTCAATCTCGCGGACGCGCGCTTCTCCATCCGCTCCATGAAGCATGTGGTTCCACCAAACGGCTGTGCCGGCGGCGGCCACGGACGTCCCGGTGAGATCTGGATCAACCCGGGCGCGCCGACGGCCAAGCGCTTGCCGTCCCGTTACGCGGACCATCCGTTGCGAACGGGCGACATGTTCCGGCTCGATACCCCGGGAGGCGGCGGATATGGCGATCCGCTCGCGCGCGACCCCGAGCGCGTGCTGGCCGATGTGCGCGAAGGCCTCGTGTCGAGGGAGGCGGCGGAGCGCGACTATGGCGTGATCGTGCAGCCGGCCGAGCGATCATGGGCGCTGGATGTGGCGGCCACGCAGGCGCGCCGGGCACAGCTGAGGAAAGACAAAGGCAAGGTTGCGTCGCGATAGCCCTGCATGCGCTACGCGGCGCGTCGCGTTGACTCGCAGCCGCTATGCGCGGCTCGCCTTCTGGCGTTGGAACGCGCCGAATCCCGGACGATAGGTCTTCTCGTCGAGAAATTGCTTCATGCCTTCGCCGCGGCTGTCTTCCTTGTC
This sequence comes from Xanthobacteraceae bacterium, assembly GCA_035639895.1. GTDB lineage: Bacteria > Pseudomonadota > Alphaproteobacteria > Rhizobiales > Xanthobacteraceae > VAZQ01. Next base: position 2,934 of record DASQXF010000136.1, on the reverse strand, counting down.
GACGAACCGCAGGGCCTCGCTCTTGGCGTTGAGGTAGTCGGCCGCCTGCGGCTCGTTCATGAAGCGCACTGCGCGCAGCGCCTCCTTGGTGTAACGCAGGACGGCGGGACTCTTTTCCATCAGCTTCTTGGCGAGCTTGATCGTCTCCTCCTTCAGCTTGACCTTCGGATAGGAAAAGTTCACGAACCCGATCTCCTGCGCTTTCTTGCCGTCGAAGGTATCGCCGGTGAGCGCGTAATACATGCCGTCGCGGAAGTTCAAGGTCTGAGCGACGTTCCATGATACGAGGCCGCCCGGCAGAATGCCCCAGTTGACTTCGGAAAGTCCGAACAGCGCCTCATCCGCGGCGAGCGCGAAATCACAAGCGCAGACCTGGGTGAAGCCGCCGCCGAAGCAGTAGCCATTGATCATGGCGATGGTCGGCTGCGGGAAGTTCGAGAGTCGGTGCCAGCGCCACTGACTGGACGCATGGCGCGCTTTCGCCCGCTCCGCCGGCGCGTCGTCATTGGCGCGGAAATAAAGCTTGATGTCTTGGCCGGCGCAGAATGCCTCGCCCGCACCGGTAAGCACGAGAACGTGGGTCTGCGGATCGACGGCGAGATCGGCGAGCGCATCGTCCATCTCGAGGTGGAGTTGCGGGCTCATGGCGTTGCGCTTCTCAGGCCGGTTCATGATCAGCCACGTGACGCCGTCCTGCTTCTCGATGAGAACGGTCTCGTACGTCTTCGTTGTCATTGTCGTCTCCTCGACGCGCGTTCGAATAACGCTCAGTTCCGCAAGAAGCTTTGGATCGCCTCGGCGACAGCTTCGGCCTGTTCGACGTGCGGCAGGTGGCCGGCCTTGGGGATCATCGTAAGCGTGGAGCCGGGGATCAGGCGATGGAAGGCCTCGGCATAGGCCGGGGGAATGATCCGGTCGCCGTCGCCCCAGATGATCTGAGTGGGGATGTTCACCCGATGCAGCCAGCGCTCCAGCCGCGGATTGAAGAAGCGCGGCTGCCATCCGAACCGCGCGCTGGCGATGCGGTTGAGAATGGCGACATCCTGATACTTCTCGGTGCCGGCACGAGCGGCGGCTTTCTCGCCGATGTTCGGATCCGCATAGGCCAGGCGAGCCACCTCCTCCGGATCGAGAATGAAAATATCCGTTTTGGGCACGCCTTTGACGTGGATGCCGGCGGCCGATATCAGCGTCAGGCTGCGCAGGCGCGCCGTGGAACGGACCGCCATTTCGAGCGCAATCCAGCCGCCCAGCGATTGGCCGATGACGTGCACGCCTGAGAGGTCGAGCGCCTCGATCGCGTCCAGATAGCAGTAGGCCAGGTCGGAAATGTCATCGATCCACGCCGGAGCTTCGGAGCCGCCGAAGCCGGGATGATCGGGCACGATCACTTCGCAACGCTCCGCCAAGGTGTCGAGGATGAGCGGCCATTCCCCAAGTCCGTCCGCACCGTGCAGGTAGAGGAGCGGCGCGCCCTTGCCGCCCCGGGCAAGGGCGAGCTTGCAACCGCTGATCTCGATCGTCTGCCGGACAAATTCCATGACTCACCCGCGCGCCCCGGCACGCGCCGCAAACGTTAGGGGAGCTTGGCAACCGGCTCAATACTTCCGGTAACTCGCGATGACATCGCTACAGATCACCGCGAATTGACGGGACGATGCATCCACTATGACTTGGCAGGGGAATCCCTTCGCCGTTCGGCGCGGTGGATCAGTTCGTTCGACGGCAGCGTGGGGTCACGAAGTTTGTCCGCCTGCTCGACGCCGACGACCGGCAGCTTCGCGGGATCGAGCAAGCCCACCTGCACGAGGAGGGAAGCCTGGTCCCAATAGATGTGCTCGTACGCAACCCTGCCGTCCACAATCCCCATAACCACGACATGCGGCAGCGTCACTTTGCGGCCTGTTGGCGCAATGCCGGGCAACAGCGCCGGCATTTCCACATCGTGGGTGAAGCTGGCGATAAGCTCGTCGATGACGCGACCCTGTCCCACGGTGCGGGAAATTTGCGTCACCTGCATGTCGGCGGGCCAGCGGCCGACGAACCAGTCCGCGTAGAATTGGCGTACCTGCTGGCGGCCGTACCCACCGGTCATTACCGGGACGTGCGTGACATACGGCGCATCGGTCATCGTTGCCATAGTGGCTTCGACGCTGCGTTGTACGAACTCGGCGCGCACGTGGGCATCGAAGACCGCACCCGGTTCCTCAGGCATTGCAAACCTCCGTGTCCTGGAGCCGATTACCGTGGTCCGGCAAATGGCTCCACGGTCGAGTGAGACGTTGGCCGATGCATCGATCCGGGCGCCGCATCCCGGCCATGCGCCCGGGGCGCGACTCCACCTCGCGCACTTGCGATTTTCATATTAGAATAAAACCAAGGTATCTTTCAGGGACACGGGGCGCGCGGCACGACCGAGGGGTCGACCGCAGTATCACCAATCATCCCCGCGCAAGGGGGCGATGCAGGGAGGCTCGCCAATGGCTGATCTCACCGTCAATGGAAAGACCCACCAGGTCGACGTGGATCCCGACACGCCGCTGTTGTGGGTGCTGCGCGACACGATCGGATTGACCGGCACCAAATACGGCTGCGGCGTCGCCCAGTGCGGGGCCTGCACGGTCCATGTTGATGGCGTTGCGATGCGCTCATGCTCGGTGCCGCTGAGTGCGGTCGCCGGCCGGCAGATCACCACGATCGAGGGGCTGGCGCAGAACGGGGTGCTGCACAAGGTGCAGCAGGCCTGGCTCGACCACGACGTGCCGCAGTGCGGCTATTGCCAGTGCGGCATGATCATGGCGGTGGCGGCGCTCCTCAAGGAAAAGCCGAAACCGACGGATGCCGACATCGACACCAACATCACCAATATCTGCCGTTGCGGCACCTATCAGCAGGTGCGCGCGGCAATCCACGCCGCTGCGGCGAGCGCGTGAG